>CAYYHO010000001.1:0-35916 GCA_964471725.1 uncultured Methyloversatilis sp.
GACTCCAGCCGTGATCCATGCCGTATTTCTGGCACGCTTTGACCTGCGCCGGGATGCTGAGTTCTCGTTCGGCCTGACGAGAGGTAGAGACACGGCCGTAGATTAAATAGTTCGTCATAATAATTTTAGATTTCCTTTATAATTTTTTGACCTTTTGTTTATTTATGATCCTCTAAAATAGCTTCAGGGCTCCCTTGCGGAGAGCCCTGTTCGTCAATACTTCTTAATGTGGTAAATCAACCGACCTATCATCTTGCTCTCCTTGAGATGGTAGGTCTTTTTGAATCCTTCCTTCTCTGGCCGGAGCTCAAGATGATCGCCCCGTTCGTGGTAGTACGTCATTGCTAGTCCGTCCGGCGTGGCCACGACCACGATGTCGCCATTCTTGGGCTTCATATCCGCATCAAGAATGATGAAGTCTCCGGCGAGAATACCTGCATCGGGGAGTGTGAGATCAGACACACGAAGCCCGAAAACTCGATGACCCGGTACAACATTATCTTTGGGGAGCAAAACGAAGTCACTCGTTCGACTCAGATGACCATCAAGATCATCGATTGGGATCGCCACGAGCACCGGCAATTTAAAATGGCCGCCATCACTCGAAAAGTTTTTTTTCAACTCCTCAAGTCCCTGCTCGAGCTTGCTGGTGGCTTCCTGCACACGCTTCTCGCCGACCTCTTTGATGTCGAACTTGTAGTTGCCCTCCATGCTGACCTGCTGGATCTTCCCCTCGGTCCACTGTTTCCTTACCTCATCCTCAGGGAGCTCGTAGGCCTTAGCCAAAGTGGCCAGCTGTTTTTGCGACGGGACACGGGTCCCGTTCTCCAGCTGGCTGATGTAGCTAGACGAAAAACCGAGCCGTTCCGCCAGCTCTTTAATAGTCCAATTATTCGATTCCCTTTGCCTTTTTAGATATGAACCAAATGACATATTTTTATGATTTTGCTTAATCCTGCGCTTGCGACCTGTTAAGTGGAGTATAGCAAATTAGCAAACATTAAGCAACTTTGCTTATCCACAGGTGTGAATATTGACCAGTTAAGCAATTTTGCTTAATATGACTATAGAGGTCTATTAGCTAACACAATATGCACAAAACGCCAACAAACATACGGCTGAGAGATCTCCGGATCAAGAAAGGGCTGACCCAGTACCAGCTTGCTCGGATTCTCGGATTTCGCCACAACACGGCGATCAGCCGATACGAGACAGGCCGGAAGCGGCCGAATCTTGAAACTGCCCAGCGAATCGCCCTCGCGCTGGGAGCAACAGTCGAGGAGGTCTTCCTGCCGTGAACAGGAATGCGAGGTCAATAAAAGTGTGAGGTCACTCTTATGGATCGCAATACATGTCACAACCAACAAAGGACGAGGAAGCTCTCATGGGGCTTACCAAGAACGCTCTTGCCGATGTTCTCGGCCGAGAGCCTACCAAGCAAGAGGTTTGGCGTGTCCATGCTGGCTTCAAACGCATGGCTTTCATGCTTTTGGAGCACCTAGATCACATCAAAAAGTATGACAACGAAAATCCTGATAAAGAGACTTATCCAGAGGATCTGGAAACGGATGACTCGGAAGCCTCCGACCCGGAGAGAACTCTTGGCGAGGAGAGAGAGCCTGCTAAGTAATTTCACAATCCGTGAATTAGAGAATCCGACCATGCGACGGGACTTTTGTAGAGCGATGGACAACATCGACCGAGCCCTGCCCAAATCCAGAGAATGGTAGATGGCGCCTTACTCTCCCCTCAATGGCGCCAGACATGAAGGGAGGAATAAGGCGCGGTCTGGGGTCGATCCGCCTTTTTATTCGCGGCCATGTCGGATGAAAAAATAAAAGTACGAGATGTAAGAAATGGCGATTGGTACTGGGTTAGCAAAGTGCTTCTCGATGAGTATGGCGACAAACTCAAACCGATCGGCATCGCAATTTATAACTGCCTGGCGGCACATGCTAACCAGGAGGGTTTTTGTTTTCCATCTCACAAGCACATTGCCGACAAGATCGGCGCAAGCATCTCGAGTGTGCAAAGAGGCATCCGGCAACTCATCAAATTGCAGATTATCCGCAAGAGCCGCCAACGCTACCACAATGTGTACTACCTGTTGAAAGTAGATAGGTCATATAGACCGAACTCAAATAAGACCGGTCAGCCAGACCTGCACATCGGTCATACAGACCGGTCAGATCAGTCAGCCAGAACTACTAACAAGAATAAAGAAAAATATTTAATTAAAAAGAACTACGCGCCGCACGAAAAAACTGGGGATAACTTGAACGAATTGAAGTCGAAGCTCATTGAAAAAATGTCGATGCATGGCTCGAAGCGAACAGCAATGGATGACAGCTAATTTGCCCGTTGACTGTCCGGGAGGTCGTCGACCCCGGACACGTGACGATTATTAATTAACCATGATCGAGGATATCTGAGGCCGGGGCCCGAATGGCGCATGAACCGTTCTTTGAGTGATCTATTGCCAATCGGAACGGGTCAACCTGCACACTCCGTCGGGTTGGCAACAGACCACCTCTGGAAAAAAGAACTATGGACAGGGAGGATCAAAACAACATAGGCAATTGTCCGCATTGCACACGGATTATCTTCAAGGATGCCATTTTCAATTCCGAGGCCTCATTCTCCACGCGTTGCCCACACTGCAACAAGTCTGTAAGAGTGATCATCAAACACAAAGTTGAGATCAAGCTTATAGCGGTGACAGATGAACGCAACCCAAAGAAAGGTCCCGGTACAGGCATTCTGCTGATAATTCTTGCGCTTTATTTGCCGCCCATCATACACCACCTGATGGATCATGCAGACAACATCATCGACATACTGACATAACCAAGCACCTTGAGAGCTAAAAACAAAAAGGAGCTACGTGTTAGCCCCTTTTTGATGCCGAACCTAGGTTTGGACTTTGCCAATCATCACGCTCATCTCCTGCAACAAAGTGCAGACGGGGCGAGTCACTTGGCACGCCGATACGGCCATTTGTTTGTTACCTTCGGTAGAAAAGTATTGCAAGTTGTGGGCAACCTTAACGATTTCAGTCTCTAACCTATAGACACGTTACCCCGTTTTTGCCCCTTGTTTGCCTTTGTGGCGAGCTTTGTCCGAGGGTTGAGCCTTTGCCACCTTTTGTCCCACCGGCCGAGCCGTGGGACGATATTTGAAACCTTATTTTGTCTTGGTCTTTAAATATTCCTCCAAGTCTTCTTCGAACTTATCCATACTCTTTTCAATTAACTCATCAAAGTCAGGAGCGACATTGGTATGTTCATCTCCAAAGATTTCTGCTAATTCTCTGCGTTGCGATTCATTTCCAAGAAGGATAGCTGAATACATATGCTCTCCAAAACCACGTTCTGACTCGTTAACCTGTAGAAATCTGGTTATATTCGCCGCATTGCCATGTGTATCACCACCGTCACCAACAAAGTAAAAAGCAGAAGCGTAATCCGGATATTCTTCAACTTGTTTATTTAATTCACTTGCGGCTTTCTTTATACCATCAAGCATGTTAGTGCCACCTTGGGTAGCTAGTCTCTGCATTAAACGTACTTTTACCGTTGATGTTGTACCGTCCCCAAAATCGTATCGTTGTGGTGAGTTGTAATCTTGAGTGAAACCTTTGATCTCAGTAACTGCGTCAGAGAAAGTATCTATAGAAAAACGTATGTAACCGAACTCTTCAGAAATGCGACTGAATAATTCAGAATAAAATACAAGAAGCTTCCTTGCGCTCTGTAGTTTTTCTTCTGCCATTGATCCAGATACGTCAACCAGAATAGAGGCCATAAATCTTGGCTTGATCGATGGTCTAATTTCTCTTGGATTTTTCACTGTTCCAAAAAGTAGGTTTCTAGATTTCATAACAGCTCGCCGATTAAATGCGCCTTGTCGAGTGAGTGAGTCCTCGTCAAAACCAACTTCTTCTTGTCGTGGTAGCCGCTCAGCAAAATACTGAAACCACTTATCTACAAGGGGTCTAACTTCCTCTCGGATATCTTCGTATTCGTTAAAGAGTCGGTTTTCTTGCTCAACCTCTTTTTGCACACGATCCAGCTCCTCAAGTTTTTTCTGCTCCAGCTCTTGCAATATTTCATCCCTTTTCTTTTCATCCATAAAACCATCTTCGACCATTTGATCGAGCTCTTCCTTTATATTGTCTTTCATTTGGTCTTCTTTCGCTTTCAACTTCTCTTCAAGTTCTTTTTTCAAATCATCAAAAAGTTCACTCTGTTCAACTTCTTTTTGCAAGTCAGATAGCTCTTTAAACTTTTCAGCATTTTGGACTTTCTCATCCAGCTGCTTTTTTTGTTCCATCATTTTATCCATCTGTTCTTTTGCTTGCTCTAATTGCGACTCAGACTGTTGCATATCACTATCCGAAGCATCAGACATTTGGTCTAAGGGATTGCCCGACTCGGATGACTGCTGGCCTTGTTGCTCACCAGCTTTTTGACCTTGCTTTTGGTCGCCCTGTTGTTGCCCGTCCTCATCTCCTTTTTCTTGAGGTTTATCAATACCACCATCCTGTGCTTCTTCTGCGGACTCTTTTTGTGAATCTTCCTGATCTTTTTTATCGGATTTTTTCTGATCTTCTGGCTTGGGATTAGGGGTAGCATCAAATCGACGCCAAGTCGTCCCGTCCCATATTTCTGCCCATGCGTGGCCAGTGCTTTGAGTGATAGCCGATTTACCATCTTTAGCACCTTCGACTTTATGTCCGATAACTAAGCGAGCAGGGACTCCTGCCTTGCGCATCATTGCAATAAATTTGGTATTGGCAGAATAACACTCTAAATATTCTGACTGATCGATATTTTGAAGATAGTTATCTCCGGTGGATTCTGAACGCAACTTATACTGTAAAGCTTGCGCCATAGACAAGTCTCCACCTCCCGGGTAAAAATGATTTGCTAAGATATGCTGTCTTGCCTGCTCAGCTTTTTGTAATGGTGACCCTATAAGTTTTGAAATAGTTGTCTCTGTTTTTTGCGAAAGGGATCCCCGATAAAGGGACGAAGTATCCTCGGGGATCATCTTACCTGCAAACGGCCTCTGCTCTTCCAAGAAATCTACAGAAAATGATCCGGTCCCGCTAACTTCAAGATAAAAACATCCGTTTTGATCACGCTTCACTTCTATGTTAGCCCCCTTAGTTTTTAGAGAGGATGCATCTAAGGCATAACCATTCGGCAGAGGTAGAGACTTTACACCGTTATCCAAAGTTCCTGAAATAGTGCGCCGGTCTTTGCCAGTTACAGAAATACTATACGAAGAAAGCTGTTTTTTCTTACTCCACGTTTTTGAATCAATATCAAAATAACTTTTCCTGCCACTTGCATAATATCCACCGAGTGCCGGATCAATTTCAAAAATCGGTCGCTCCTGCATTTTTTCCTTCGATTCACCCGGAGAGGGAGGTGGTGTATGATATTCGTCTCTATCTTCTGGAGGAATGGCAGGATCTTCAGGAGAGCCCGGAGGTACGGCTTGTTCCATAAACTCCTCCAATCCTTTCTGGAGTTCCTGCATGCTCTCACTTGGCTGACCGCTTTCAGTCTGCTTTTGGATTTTTGGGAAGTCTTCTTGTATAGCCCTAGTAAGCTCTTTATAAGCATTTTCGTCTCCTCTTTGGATATACTCCCGATAAGAACTCTGTAGATTTTCAAAAACTTTTCGTTCGTCTCCTGAAAGTTCGGAAACGACCTGATCGCGCTCTTCAGGAGCAACAAGTCCTAATTCCTCACTAAGCCAGTTGGTTTTTAAGGCCTTAAGAACTTTCTGCGATCTAGGAAGGTTCTTGATTCCTTGAATAACACCACTCGCTTCGGTGCGTAGAGCGTTCTCTATCTGCTTTTTACCGGTGTATCCATATGCATCCATTACTTTTTTTTGAACCCGGGCCTGCGTAACTTCGGTGTAGAGATTTTCAAGTTCGGAGACTGGAATCTCTCGGCCACGCATGCTTTCTACAAATTTCGCAAAGCGTGGGTAATCGTAATGTGCGATAAATGCCGACAAGTCTCTGACACGAGCACTGACATTTTCTAAACCTTCTTTTTGAATATCTTCGGCATTATAAAGAAGAGCGTCTGGTTTAATATCATGGGCTACATCAGCGGCCGTATACTTACCGTCTAAAAGTCCCTGCAACTTTTCTGTCCGTACATCTGGTTCTGCAGGGTAATGCAAAGACCAGTCCTTTCCGGGGAGGACTTTTAATTTACCCTCGGCGGCTTGCTCCGCCAAAAATAACATCTCACGAGTTAGTTTCTGAGGGCGAGATTTTTCTTGGGGTGGAGTGTCTCTAAATTCATGAGGAGGACGTTCCATAGATTTATGCTCTTACACGCTTCTTGGAAGTCCAGGTATTCATTGCAGTGCGAATTTTGTCCTGTTCTTCCTTTTTGTCGATGTGAGTTAGGAAATACTTATCAAGGAGATTTCTAGCAATAGCTTCCGGATTTGCAGTCGCTTTTTCCTCCGGAGTCATTTTACTTAGTTCATAAGCGGCTCGGCGTAGTTCACGACCAGTAATAGGTTGTGACACCGGCAGAGCGTTACGAGCATCCCGGCTCTTTTCAAATATTTTGATGAAGTTGTCGCGTAGATTGTTAGCAAACTGTACCAGAGCCAGTGATGCGTCGATATCGAACTTCTGTGTACTGTTTGGATCGGGAGAACCATTATCAATGCCGTTAATATACTTATCCCACATCTTCACAAATTCATTACGCTCCAAGCTAGCTTCGTAAGTGAGATCAGAAAGAGAATCAACCTCTCGAGCAATACGAAGCGCCTCCGAAGCATCATATGGTGCATTGGGATTAGTATCTCCAACGTCTGGTTTTCGTGTAAGCGGCGGGTAACCGACTTCAAGCGATACCATACGGCTTCTAGTCGCAAATTGAGGATCAAATGTACCGGGATATCCAGGGTTCATAGAGCTTGCAAGCAAGACGCTGGGGTGGGCACGAACTACTTTTCCTGAGCTGGTTTTAAGAGTAAGTGAACGTTTTTCATCCATAAGCGCATGCAAGAAAATCTGCGCCTGTTCTGGCATAGCATTAAACTCATTAAAGTAAACAACTGCTCCCGGAGTAGTGATTCCGTTCAACACAGCAGAGGGAACTTTTACCGTTTGAGAAGCGCCATCTTTAGATTCCAACATAACATCTTCGGACAATTCGAATTCAGTAGTCCACTTTGTGCCATCTATGCCAAAGTAGGGACGATTAGTAAGGGCGCAAAACATTTTTATGCGCACATCCTTACCAGTACCGGCATGACCTTTAAGGTTAAGCATGCCTTCTTGTAAGTCCATCTGCATTTTGAAAGACTTAGCCATTTCTTCTAGGTCTTTAGCAGTCTGTGGATCATTAACCCAGTGGCTCTGCCATTCAGGGACAAAACCCTTACCATTTGTATACTCGATTTCTGGTTCAGACTTAATACGATCAATGCGCTTGAGCAGGACAATGTTATGTTCTGCAACAAAAGTTGCGTACTCATTAAGTTTGGCTTGGTATTCTTGCTTCCAAGCCTCGTCCACTTCCGAAGTTCTTTCGCCTATTTTCTGTCTCCTCGAATAGATTTCTTTTAATGCATCTCTTTTTTCTTGCAATTCTTTCTGCAATTGAGATTGTTCTCCTTTTGACCAATCGGAGTACTCTTTTCTGATAGTTTTGTATTCACCAGCAGTTACATAAGAGGGCGGGATTGCCTCACCTCTATAAGAAAGTAGTCCCAAACGCCATTCATTCTCGTCTTGCCAACCTTCGTAGAGCCGAACATTTTCCACCTTTTCTGTTGATGTCTTAATGTTTAATGCAACGTCTCCAAGAATATCCGCCGCCTTTACACCCGGTCCGTGACTTTTTACATCTTCGGCAAAAAGCAGATCAACCTTGCGTTCACCTTTTTCTTTTACCTTAGCTTCCCACTTGGGGAAGTACGTCTCACCGATCAAAATCATCTGCTGACCTGTTTCAGCAACTTGCGTCATGCCTCCACGCTCAATTTCTGTAAGCGCGTTAGAAAGTCTCACTTTAAGCGCACGCTCCAGCTCCTTCGCAATATCTGGGTTGTTGCCAGCGAGTGCAGTTATTTCAGTTTCCAAGGTTTTACGAGCCTCACTTGTATCCAGATATTGTTCTGCGGCTCTTCGATCAGCAAATCCTTTGGAACGCAAGCGATCAATTAAACCTTCAATGTCTGCCTCTAGAGTATCGACTGTACCCTCAATGCGCTCTACTGCTTTTTCTCGAACTTTTGCGTATTCACGTTTAAACTTTTCCTCAAATTGAGTAGCGAGCTCTTGAAGTTCAGTACGAGCACTCACTATTGCTTTATAAGCTTCATCGGCTTCGAGTGGGACATCATGAGCTAGTGATCCAAGACGGGATTTTAATTGCGGGTAGCGAAATTCTAACCAATCGTCCATCTGGGTCTTTGAGGTAAATGCCTCCAAATCAGTCTTTGTTCGATCTAACAATCCCCGTACATCTTTGATAACCTCACCGCCTCTTTGATGGAAAAATTCCAGAGACTTTTGCTCAAGTTCTTGAGCGACTTGCCTGAATTCTTGGCGTAAATCTCCTTCGAGCAAAGCTTCGACTGCTTTGATTTTATCAACCTCTGCTCGTGCTTCTGAAATCGAAGTAATCGATAAGCTACCGGCAAGCTTTGCTCTTACAGAAGTGAGCACATCTTGCGTTTCCTTAACAGCAAATTCTTTTTCTTTTTCTACTATTGGGGCCTCAAGTCCTTCGATAATAAAATTAACCTCATTTGGTTTTAATCCATGCTGACGCAACTGGTCACGCAGTTTGTTAAAACCTTGACGTAGTTGGAGGACGCCTTCTTGTGTGGTTATTTTTGCCAATACCTCGCCAAATTGTTCCTGATATTTTGCTCGTAAGGGTTCCAATCGTTCAAGAACTTCTCCACCCTTCTCACTTTTCTTTGATGCCTGTAAGTCAAATATATCTTGAAGTTGAATTCCTGACGCCAATTTTTCTACCCGATGTCTATCAATCTCTTGAGCGAGTTCTTCAAAGTTTGGTTCATAAATAGCTAAGTGGCCGTCTTTATCGACAGCACGAATTTTCCCCGTTGCATCAAAATTTACTTGAGTAAGTTTTGGCATTCTTTTTACTTCTTGCAACCCATCTCTAGTCAGAATTACTAAATCTTCTTTAGAGTAGAGAAGGAAAAAGTTTCCAGATGGATCGAGTTGTAGATTACTGATGCCGTCGTATTTTTGTGGAAGCTCTGCCGCAACCACTCCCCAAGTATTTGGTTCTGCACTTAAATCAATACGCCTGATATTCCGAGGATTACTGCTCTGACAGTAGTAAATAACGTTGGGGTTTGTTGGATCAACGGCAACATTTCTTTCTACCGAAGGGACGAGATCAGAAAAAACCGGCGCACCTTTAACTTTATCGTTCTCGACTATATTAATACCTACGTCTGTAATAAGGACAGAATACTTGTCATTAATTTGTTTATATCCTTCGTGTTCTCCCAATATTCTCTCGGCATATTTATTGAGTTCCGGCGGTACTTGTTTCGTATAATCAATTCTTTGCCAATTTTGTGGAGCAAGCACAACACCGTTTTCATTTTTAGTGACGTAAGCAAAGTAGCCACCATCTTTTGTTGTTAGTACAATATACTTATCTAGGACGACTACATCTGAGGCAGTGAATTCTTTCATTGTTGCTTGTTCTAATTTGAATTCACCCTGACTAGCCGTGGCCAAAACAGCTCTAGCGAAACCTCTTAACTCTAGTGGTAACTTAGATAAATTCTGGGTATCATTATTTGTTTTAGTATCGTCACCAATATATTCTTTGCCTTGGCCAAGTTTATTTTTTACCTCAGAGCTATTCCAATTTACAGTAACTTTTTTGCTACTTAAAGGCTTTCTAAATTCTGGGATTACGCGAGCATCTTCGTCAAAAATTCGTATCTCGTCTGATCCTTCGAGAGTAACGATGGTGTAATTGTTCCAAGGCCTGACAGCTTCGACTTTTAATTTTTTACCCTCGATATCATTTATCGGCTTTTCCGACTTCTGCAACTCTGCGAGTTGAAGCTCTGGCAAAGACTCGCGACCCTCGACACGGGCTCCCTCCTGTTTTGCCGCTATTTCTTTTTCTGGTGTGAATTTTTTCATAGTGTTTAAGATTAATTAATTTTAACTTATTTTGATAAAAGTGGCTAAAAAATTGGATGTATTCATGGTGCGTATAATTCGTTAATTTTGGCATAAACGTGTGCGATTGCTTTTCGAGTCTCATCAGAAATTTTACTCAATATTTCCTTCCGCTTGTCACTGAAATACAACATAAGGATTGTTTTTTCAAAAGCGGTATTTGTCGGAATGCCAAGTTCATGTTTGATCATCTTAAGGTCACTACCGGCAAATAAGTTTTGTAGGATAAAATTCTTTTTGCGTGGATTCGCGGATGGTAAAAGTAAGAATTTGTTTGCTTCACGATCTCCAAAAAACTCTTGAGCTTTTGCAAATTCTTTTTTACCCTCGGCATCGTTGTCCCACATGGCCACATATTTGACGCGCCACCCAATAGCGATAGATATAAAATACTTCACACTGTCTGCATTTACGGCCGGTAAGAATTTTAGATTGTTATTTTCGCCCTGAAACATCTCGAGTACATAGTAGTCGTAGATACCCTCGACAATACAGAGATACTCAAAATTGAAATCCGTGATGAATGGTTTAATCTTCAATGCATCGATGATCGGCTGGATTGCAAGTCGTTTCTCTTTCTGGTCGTCCTTGTATTCCGGAAGTGATACGAGCTTCACACTTCCATCGCCACTCTTTTGAGCGATCTTAATGTAGCTCAAAGGAATTTTGTCCGGATCGAGCAAATAGTGAGAGTGGGTGCAATAGATGACCACATTATTTTGAGATAGCAATGCCAGCTTCTCACAAAGCTTTGCTTGTGCGCTTGAATGCAAATAAGAGCCCGGTTCATCCAGTAAATAAATAGTATCTTTATCATCCATGCTTCGAACTTTTGGATTGAACTCCAGCTTCATCACAAAGTTAAAGAACCAATAAAAACCTTTGCTCCGATCTTGAATTCCAAAGTAACGGTCGTTACCTGCGATATTTTCTTTAATAAACAAGTTTAATTTATTTTCAGTAGCGGCGTACTGAATATCTACATCGAGTCGTGACCCTTCTTCAAGAGTGAACTTCTCCCACTCCTTCGCCAGCGTATTATTAAGAACCTTACACACATCAGCCATAATACTTTTGCGTTGAAGTTCCTCGGTCGCTTGAAGTTTGTATACGGAGTAGCTGGCGTTGGTCTTTTTGAACAGCTGTTCGATGATAGCAAGCCAGCCTTTTGGAGAATCAGGTTCGCCTTCGATCGGAATCTCCTCGTGTATGGTGTCCCGGAAATCATCGAAATACAAAATATATGGTGTGCTGCCCAAACATTCTCCAATTACGAGCGGATTTAGATTTGGGAAAGCCTTTAGTTCTGTATTTTCGATACTATAAGTTTTGCTAGTTAGATTTCGTTTGATACGAATAGGGCCAGACCAAGAGGAAAGAGCCCTTTTATATTTTTTAAATTCTGCCTTTGCTTCAGCTGTCGTCTCGGCTTTACCATCTATATCGTTGAGAATATCAATCAGCTCGTCTTTTGTAGCCTCGATATCAGCTATGATCGACGGCTCACCCCGATTACTGGTTTTATAGAGATTACCGACATTCTTCATGTGCCGACCATCGTTGAGCGCGTCATTAGCCTCATCGAAAGCGAAAATACCCCACAATATGCTAGTCTTGCCGCTTTCGTTGATGCCAATAACTGGGAGCAAAGATTTTTTGATATCTATCTCTAACTCACCGGCTATCGCTTTATAATCTTTAAGGGTAAATTTTGAGTATTTCATAGGCTTGCGAATTATTTACGAATGACCTTATAGTCTCCCTTATTCCCACCAACCCGAATGTAATCCTCGCAACCATCTACATAAATCTTGCCGCACTTGCAGTGGATCATCTTTTTATGAGTATTCCAAAACAACTCATCGCCACAGTGAGTGCATTTGTAGTAAAGCTGTTTAATTTTGGTGGCGATTTCCTGTTGCATAGATTTATCCTTTGAACTCGTGATTGATGAGCTCGTCGTAAGACTTACCGATGAGCGTGCTGGAATTAAGGTCGATCACATCCAGCTCGCGCACACCATTGCGCGTACGGGCTCGAACGTAGCCAGAGCGCTCCTGATCGTCTTCGTTTTTGATCATTACATGGATGGAGTTTTCATCCTGCCGTTTCATCGAGATAATCTTTGTTTTCTTTAGATCGTAAATAAGTTTATCGGTCCCGGAAAAAGAGCCGCCTGGCATTTTGGTGTAATCAAGATTTTCGCTCCGAGCAATAGTAAAGCCCTGCCGAGAGACCAGTTGGTTCATGGTTAAGCCCTTGAGATGCTCCACAAAGTTGCGATCATGCGCCGGTAAGAACTTAGCCAAGTCTTGCTTTAACTTCTTGTCCTCGAAGTGACCAATACGATCCATGAGGTCTTGGAGTGAGGTTTGCATGTCATAGAATTTGAGCTTGCGATTGATCATGTCCCAATTAAGCTCTACGCCTTTTTGAAGCATGAACCAAAGATCGTAGACATCGCGTCCTTTCAAGCGATACAGGAACGCTCTGATTTTCTCTGATAAAACTTCCGGCCAATCCATGTGGCGCACCACCGGCAAAGGCACGACTGGGAAGTCACTCTCAAGCACGGTGTCTTTGGAAGTTTCCGGTTTTTCTCGAAGTGAGAAATCCAAATGGATATTAAGCGGATACTTCATGCCTTCCGGCTGGTAGCTCAAGATGCCGGTATACGCAAACTTATTTTCATCAGTACGCTTGAGCTTCATATCCGGAACGGTAAGCATCATTTTCTTGACCGTATCCTGCACGAGCGGTTCGAGTTCTTTAGCGGTAAGCTCGGAAGTAAAATCCAGATCTTCGGAAAAGCGGCCGGACTTCAAAAGCAGACGAATGGCCGTACCGCCTTTGAAATAAATCTTTTTGCTCTCCGGCATGCTATAGAGCACGCTCAAGAACACCACCTGAATGTACTCGCGGATAATGGTGAACTCGTCGATGGCAAGCCGTTTGGAGAATTCGTTAATTTGCGCTTTGGAGATCATAAATTTAGAACTTGATAGATTTAAAATAATTTTGGAATGCCCGGTTGGTGTTGCGAGAAGCGATCTCTTTGACCTTTGCTTTATCGACTGACTGCAAGTTCAGTTCCTCAACCGAAAGCGAGCTCCGGCCAAGGGCCGTAGCGAACATTGCATCAACCAGAGCTTTCTCCGGTGTGGCAATCAAGAAGCCTTCGACTAACTCGTAGTCGCCGAAGTATTTCTGATCAAGGTGCATGTACGAAAATGACTTATTGCCACTCGTGATGTTTTTGGTGAGCTTGGAAGTGACCGATGTAACCTGCTGGGGAGACTGTACCAAAATACCGTAGTAGTTGAGGGCCGAATCAAGTGACACATACGACGGCCGGTAAAGTACATTGGCCAATTCGAAGTCAGACGGCCGGTTGGACGTCAGAGTGTAATAGCCTTTGGAGACTTTCTCCAAAATACCTTCTTTAACCAAGCGACCGGCGAGTACATAGGCGTAGGTATTACTGTTGGTCTGCAAAATTTTCTGCAGATCAGCCGAGGTAAAAACCTTTTTGCCGGAAGCCTGAAGTGTTTGTAATGCTTTTAACTGCTTCATAGAGTTTGTTATTTATCCTCTGGTATATGCTTCTGATGGCCGCCACCAGCTGTGCCGTCGTTGGTAGCCATACTGAAGTAAGAGCGTTGCGCGACAATGATAAAATCGGCAAAGAACGGTTTAAACGACAAGACCTGCGAATCGACCTGCAGGGAACGCATAAGCTTTTTGTCGTCCTCGTCCGGAGTAGGATCAATCGAGCCCGGGTGGTTTAAGAGCAAGACAAATTTCTTTGCCAAAAACAGGGAGAAATAGTGCCAGAGCATTTGAGTATCAAAATTCTTTGAGGACGAACCCAAGAAAACCTGATGGCCAAGAAACAAGTTCTTATCGTCCAAATAAATCCCGATTACCTTAGGGACACCCTCATTCTCCAAATCCTTTAAGAATTGGTACAAATCTTCCGGGTCCCGGACTTGCCCCTGAATCGGCAATTCGACCGCAGTCTCAATAATCTCAAATTTTTTGAGATACCTTTTGCCCTTTTCCTCGTTGTTATGGTCTTTTTTGGCCATAGGTGTTAATTCATTAGTTTACTTAATATTATCAGAATTGTATACAATAAGCAAACTAATTGCAAGGACCCTTTATCCACTCCCCAATAAGCCCATGTTTCCAAGCTACTTCGAAGGTACTCTCTAGATACTCTGTAGGTACTCTTTAGACCCTCTGTAAGCAATTATGCACACCCGGTCTACTTGTGCAGAATTTTGAAGCGGTGATATAATAAAAACAACAACTGAATAGCTTATGCCTCAAGGGGCATCCTGAAAGGTATTCCGAGTTTAAGAGCTCGCGATCCGTTATCACTTTTTGTGGTACATGATCGCGAGCTCTTTTCGTTTATCCAGTTGTTGTCAGCTCTCTGATACCCACGAGGTCGACATCCGCAACCTGTAACGACCTCACACTGCTCGGAGCTCACGGGTTCCGGGTACATAAAAAAATCTACAGGGGGTGCGCGGGTGTCAGAGATTTGATTTAACTTTCTATGTTTTCCAAATTCCAATCATTACCAAGTTACTTCGGCGGCAAGCGAAAGCTGGTCAAATATATTTTTAAGCCGATCAAGAAAACAGAAGGAGTTTTTATAGACGCTTTTCTTGGCGGCGGATCAGTAAGTCTCTACGCCAAAGCAAAAGGATACAAAGTTATTTCAAACGACATCGCATACCGGTCCCTGATTATCGGCAAGGCCATCATCGCCAACAACAGCGTGAAGTTGGAAACCGAGGACTTGGCGAGACTGTTTATGGAAACCAAGCACTATGGATTTATAAAAAAGAATTACTGCCCGAAAGTATTTACCAGCAAGATCGCCGACTTTTTGGACAATGCCGTGGCGGCCGCGCGACAAGTGGAAAACGAAACCAAACGATACCTGCTTTTGCACCTTATCATCAAATTCATTCTGTCGTGCCGACAGTTCGGAAAATTCACGCACACCCGGGACACACTGGACTTGGAAGCTCGCAAGTGGGAGTGGCCACTACGATCCAAGTCGCATGCCCCGAAAAATCTGCGGATGATCCAGAATCCCATGCTCACTTTGGAAAAATTAAAAGACGAAGTTAATCATGGAATTTTCGATAACCATCAAGACAATGAAATACACCAAAAAGACGTGTTTGATTTCCTCAAGACTGTTCAAGGTGATGTTGTTTATTTTGATCCTCCTTATCCTGGCTCTTCTGCCTACGAGGTTGAGTATGGGATTTTAGACAACCTGCTCGTCGGCAAAAAGCTGGATAACAAACCGAGCGGATTTTCAAATAAAGACGCTGACGACTTTCTGGAAAGAATGTTTGAAGCGGCAAAGCATATTCCTCAATGGATTATTTCTCTCGGCCAAAACAAAGAGGATGTGGGAGTTAAACCGGAAAAGTTGCTGGCAATGGTGCAGAAGCACCGCAAAGCCGAAGTGCAGATGCTCGATCACAAGTGGTCAGTATCAAACGCCGGTGGCCGCAACCAGAGCAATAACATCGAGTACATGATCGTAACCGTATGACAAAAGCAAAAACACAAATCAAGACGGTGAAAATAAAGGAGTGCGTTCCGAACTGGTGGAATCCCAACGAGATGAACGCGCGCCAATTTTCATCACTCAAAAAAGCCCTGACCCGATACGGCCAGACCAAGCCGATCCAAGTCGGCATCTGGCCGAACATGAAAGTCAAAGACGGTTATGTGATCGTGGGCGGTTTCCACACATGGAAAGTGCTCGGCGAGCTTGGCAATGCCGAGATCGAAGCCAACGTTCACGAATTTAAAAACGAGGATGAAGCCAAGCTCTATGGACTGACCGACAACATTCACGGGTCCAACCAGCAACTCAAACTCGGTAAGCTCGCCTACGAACTGACGCAGAACGGCTACTCGATAAAAGAAATCGCAAGCAATCTCGGCGAGGAGGACGTGAATGTTAAAGACGCGCTCGACCTCGTGAAAGACGAAATCGAAAAGAAAATGGTCGAGCTCAAAAAAGCCGAGAGAGAAAACTTTGTCGCCTTGAACTTCATCGTAGACAAAGACCCGAAAGAAGCCGCCGATGAATTTATAAAAGCGGTCACCGCATTTGCAAAGACCAAAGGCGTAAAGGTCGGCAAGGTAAGCAAAGACATCAATGCCCACCGAGAGACCATTGCCCTGATGAGCTTTAACGTGACCAATCCGCAGAAAACCGTGATTGACGAAGCACTAGCCGAGGTCGCCAAAGCCGAGAGTGTGAGTGAGAGCAAGGCATTGGAAATCATCTGTTCAGATCGCATTGCGGCAATAAACGGCAATAAACAGAAATAAAATGGCTAAAAATGTCGACATACAAAACGCAAAGTACCAAGAAGCGGTTCGCCTCAAATATAACGGCGAGTCGTATATCGTCATTGCCAAGAAGCTCAAAACACCTCTCTCGACCGTACAGAAATGGTTTGCGTTCGGCGGATTACTCAAAGAGGAATACGACAAATACCGTGACGAACAGAATGAAATCAAGAAAGCGGACGCACAAGAGATTCTTCGCAAGAACCTTGCTGTTGCCGCCAGCATGATGATTGCCCTTATGGGTAGCTCCGATGACAACGTTAAATTTCGTGCCGCCAAAGAAGTCCTTGACCGAGAACTGGGAAGCCCGAAAGAGACGGTCGAACATCGGGGATTATTCGGAACAGACCTAAGCTATGAACAAATCCTCCGAAAAGCAAGAGAGAAACCCCCTCCAGATGGTTAATGATCTGGTGGAGGTGATGAGGATTTGCGACGCTGAACCGCAAGAATTCATCGAGAGGTGTTTATCAATAAAAACCAAAGATCAGCAAACAGTTCTTTTACACCTGAATACCGCTCAATCCCTGATCTACAACCGGATCAAGAGACTGCGAGCACTGGGTAAGCCGATACGAATGATCATCTTGAAAGCAAGACAAGAAGGAGTCTCAACACTGTGCGAAGCCCTGATCTTCGAACGAACTGCACGGTTTGAAAACACCAACTCGCTTATAGTCGCCCATGAACCTGAATCAACTGACGCAATCTTTGCCATGAGTAAGCTGTTCTACGACATGCTTCCCACATGGGCGAAGCCAATGCGCCGGTACGACAATAAGAAACAGATGGTATTCGAGAATCCCGAGGAAAAGACGAGGACTGCAGACCCCGGACTGCGATCACGAATGGTCATTGCCACTGCAGACAAAGTGAAAGTGGGTAGAGGTTTAACCCTCCACAACTTCCACGGCTCCGAGGTGGCGTTCTGGAAAAACGCCAAAGACCTGATGCTCTCGGCACTGCAAGCAATCCCGAACCTGCCCAATACTGCCGTGTTTCTGGAATCCACTGCCAACGGCTTCGGAGGTGACGGTGAATACTTCTACCGAACGGTGCAAGACGCACTGGCCGGTAAGAGCGAGTTTGAACTCATCTTCCTGCCCTGGCACCTGATGCCCGAATACAGCATGGACTTCACCAGTGATAAAGAAAAAATAAAGTTTTCCGAAACACTGGACGAATACGAACGAAGTCTCAAGACAAAAGCCAAGCTGAACCTAGAACAACTGAACTGGCGACGCTGGGCAATCCAAAATCTCTGCGGGGGCGACGTGGACAAGTTCAAGCAAGAGTATCCGGCAACCATCGAGGAAGCGTTCGTGGCATCGAGCAAAGCAGTCATTCCAAAACAGTACGTGGAAGCCCAATCAAAGTTCACCCGGGCCCCGCTACGAAAGCTGGATGACATCCTGATTTACGAGGAACCGAATCCGAGACACTTCTACAGCTTGGGTGCAGACCCAAGCGAAGGAATCGGACAAGACGACTCGGCGATCACGGTAATCGACAAGATGACCGGACGTGAAGTCGGAAGTTACTTGGGACAGATACAACCAGACCTGTTTGCCAAGAAAATCAAACAGACTGCCCAACTGTTCAACGAAGCACTGGCTGTCATCGAAATAAACAATCATGGACTGGCGGTAATAAACGCTCTCAAAGCCGAGTACGGCAATCTGTACCAAAGAACCGTATTCGACAAAGTCACCAACACCAAGAGAAAAGAACTGGGATGGAAAACAACCCAAACCACAAAACCTCTCATGGTAGACGACTTTATTGCCGGACTGCGTGACGAGGAAATCGGACTCTCAAGCACTGCAACCGTAAGCCAGATGATGACCTTCGTACACACCAATGAAAGCAACCGGCATGGCATGGGAGCGGAAACAGGACAAAAAGACGACTGCCTTATTTCAGCAATGCTCGCATGGCAAGGACTCAAGGAACTGCCAAGCGCAATGCCGAATCAGCGCAAAGGTCGATCAATAAAACTTTACTAATATGGCCAATACCAAAGAACTACAAAAATATAATAACGAGTACGATGAAGCGAAAAAGAACTTCTTGTACTACTACAAACCCGAATTTGATCGGGGGTATAAGCTATTCTCCTCTTTCAACGGAGATCGAGCCGTAGAACTGGAACAAACCACTGATGGTGAAGTATGGCAATCCAACGTCTTCATTCCCCAAGTTTTCGCATACATCAAAACATTTTTACAAAAGACTGTCGGCATTACCCCTGACTTCAAACTCGAGGGCAAGAACAGCGAAGCCATCAAAGACCTGATCCTGTGGCTCTGGGAGATTGGCATGAGTGACGACCTAATCGACTACTTCCTGCAGGTATTCATCTGCGGAACGACCATTGGCAAAGACTTCCTCAAAAAAGAAACCAAGAAAAAGAGACAAAAAGAGATCGGCATGATCGACAAGATCAAGAAGCTGATATTTAAAACTGCCACCGAGAAAATAACCTTCCGACCAGACTTTGACCCGGTAGACGTTTATAACTTCTACCCACACCCGAGGATGAAAAAGATGGCCGATCCATTCCCCGTATTCCACCGGTATGTGCTCACGCTGAACGAGATGAAGTCCCAGTATCCGGACGTGCCAACAACAACGTGGGATCAATTCGTGGACAAAGACGGCGAGGTTATAAAGTCCGGAGGCGATACCACTGACTATGCCTATGTGCGAAAAGAGGTGCTTTTGCAACTCAAAAAGAATCTCCGAGAAACAACCAAAGCGTCCGTACCAATCCAAGGCAATCCAAACAGTCCGGTCCAAGTGCCGGTAACCAGCGACAAGCTTTTTGAAGTCGTTGAACGATGGGTAGACGACCATTTCACCGTATTCCTGCCAATGGAAGGGACACCGATAGAAATCAAAGACAGCGAAAATCCATACGACCATCAACAGAAACCCTACTCCCGAACCGGCTTCTTCCCTCGACCGTTTTCGTTCTACTGGCTCGGCATTCCAAAGCTCGTAGACCACCTACAAGAACTCCTGAACTCGATAACCAATCAAAGAGTGGATGCGGTGACCATGAAAATATACAGCATGATTGCCGCCGCACCAGTGGCATTGCCGGGATACAAACAATCAAGCATTACCGTAAGGCCGCTCGGAATCCTATGGACAAATGACCCGAACTCCGTGCGTGAATTGAAGTTTGGAGACGTAAACTCATCTGCGTTTGTAGAACCCGATCACATTAAAGAAGCAATGAGAATCGCAGTCGGCATAGACGAATACACCACCACTGCCGGTGCAGACCAAAAACAAACAGCGACCGTTGCCTCATTCATGCGAGAAGCGACACTTGAGGGAGTAAAACTCTTTCTCATCATGCTCCGCAATTCCTACGTCATGCACTTTGAACACTGGATCTGCATGATGAAGCAATTCTGGACAACCAAGTCCGTAATGCCAGACAAGGCCGTTGCCATCCTGATGCGACACGGACTTATAACCGAAACAGACGAAAACACCGAAGGACTTTTTGACTACGACTACGAGATGTCACTCGAATCAACATCAAGCCTTGCCACCAGCTCTGAATTGCGAAAGGCAAAGGATCTGGAACTCTGGGGACTGATTAAAGACGTAAACGAATTGACCGATCCGGAAACAGGAACGGTGTACTCGGTAAAGAAATTTAAGATTTTGCTGAAGCTCTTTGAGGACTACGGCTGGGAGCCAACCAACTACATTGCCGAACACAAACCTGCGCCTGTTGTCCCGAATCCTGCAGAGGTAACACCGCCGGGCCCGGGCGCAAACGATATAGCACCGGGTGATGCACCTGCCATAGACCCAAACGAAGGATCTATGCCAGCAAGAGAACCACTCCCCGGTAACGAAATGGGGGCGATGTTTGGCAACGCCATGAAGCAATAAACCTATGAACGACACACTACACAAAGATATTGAGGAAACAATCAGCAATCTCTATGAGACCAAGTATTTTAATGCGCTCTCCGAACTTATTGCCAATGAACTGGAAATCACCAAGACGTGGTTACTCAACAAAGGACTTACCGCAGACGAAATCAGATTTTATCAAGGTCGAGCCGAGGGCTTGGGAGTAATCCTGCTCCGTATTAAAACCATTCACGATGAACATATGAAAGCACCAACATAAAACAACTCAACCCAAAGGAAATCGCCAAAATTTTGAGGGGTTCAGCTGGCCTCTTAAGATGGGATTTCTGGCGATTTCCACATCTTGAGAAGCCAACCGAGCCTCCACAAAAGGGGCTCGGTTTATTAAATCAACGGACACCAAAGTAAGTCTGAGTGAGGTCAGACCCAACAAGGAGCAATCCGTTGCAATAAAGCCTATGGACAACAAAAACAATTCCGGCGCCGATCCGAACGCAAAGCCAGAGACTCCGTCTTTTGACGATGCGGTCGGTAAGGAACAACCGGTGAATTCCGTTCCGTCGGGCACTCCGAGCGGAGACCAACCTGACAAGAAACCAGACGCCCCGGCTAAACCCGAGGATCAATCTGGCGTAAAGCCAAACGATAAGAGCCAAAATCCCGAGGGTAAACAACCCGAGGGCGACAAGTCCTTCTGGGGCAAGTTCAAGAGCGAGGACGATGCCAAACGCTCTTATGACGAAGCCCAGACCAAGATCATCGAGCAAGGTAAACAGCTTAACGAGCTCAAAACCGCAAGCGAGAAAAACGATCAGTTCCTCGCAATACTCGACAAGGCATTGGTCAAGCAACCGCAACTGGCCGAACAGCTGAAAGCGGCACTCGCCGATGCTATGAAAGCCAGCGACGCAGAGCCAGCAAAGGACGAGCCCGACATTGAAGCTATCCTCGATAAAAAACTTGAGGAGCGAGAGACCAAGGCAAAGACGAAAGCCGAAATCGACAAATGGATCGGTGAACACGAGGACTTCAAAGACCCAGAAGTGGGTCACCAAGTACTCGACATCATCGAGAAAGAAAAGCTTCCGTTCAATGCCCGGACACTTCAACTGGCTTACGATTCCGTAACGAAAGATTCGCAAGCAAAGAAAGCGGCCGATGAAGCTCTCAAGAAAGAGGAAGTGAAAAATCTCGAGCGAGAGAACGCATCCGGTGTTGGCGGTGGCACACCAGCCACCAAAGGCAACACACCACAAGACAGTCCCTTTGATGACCTTGTGGGATCAAGTATCAACCCAAATAAAGTCCGGTAACGCTTATAAGATTTGAGGTCTCGTGAGCGGTTGCCGGTCTGTAACAACCACAACCTATGGCAGAACCAACCCACATCATCGGATCGAGAAATACGCTGACGATTGAACAATCCCAGCGTATCCCCGATGTCGATGACAAAATCTTCCTGCTTGAACCGGGAGAGTCACCGCTCACCGCCTTTTTGACCCAAATCGGAAAGATCGGCGACGGTGGCGGCAAGTTCAAGGGCATGGCTCTACAAAAAAGAGTCGTGTACAACCCGGAGTTCATGGAATACGAGGATCAGTACTCTGGTGTCTGGGCGCAGATCAACAATGGTGCTGGATATTCATCCGGTGCCACTGCTCTCGTCGTAGACAACCCCAGTGCCGCTATCTTTACCAAGTTCGACCTGATTAAAAACACTCGAACCGGTGAAATCATGCGCGTCACTGCTGTCGATTACTCAACTCAAACGCTCACGGTAACCCGTGGAGCTGGTGCAACTGCGGCCGCCGCTATCAACGATAACGACTGGCTGTTGGTCATCGGCCCTGCGTTTGAGGAAGGATCGAAGTCCGGTGATTCTAATACGACCAAGCTCGTAAAGGTCACCAACTACACCCAAATCTTCAAAACGAAGTTTGGCGTGACCCAAACCGAAAACGCTTCGAAGCTCTACCCATCCGGCAACCCCGGTGCGGACTTGAAGTACCTGCGTGCAAAGCACGGTATCGAGCAAGCAAAGAAAATCGAGCGCGGATACTGGTTTGGTGAAAAGAAAGAAGTCACCGGTCCCGATGGCAAACCACTGCGTCTCACCGGAGGCATTCTTGAAGCGATCGTTGCCGCTGGCAACGTGCAGGATGAAGCCGCTTCGTCTCTCACCGAGCCGGAGTTCCGCTCGTTCCTGCAGAACTATGCCTTTAAGTACGGATCATCCGAGAAGTATTTCTTCTGCGGAAATACCGTACTGGGCTACTTGGAAAGCTTTGCAACTTCCAAGATGTACATCGTACCGAGCGACAAGACCTACGGAGTCGAAATCCGTAAGTTCCAGTCGTCATTCGGAACGCTGAACATCGTTCGTCACCCGATGTTTGACAACCAGTACGCCGGTATCGGTGTAGTGGTCGATCTCTCCACGCTCAAGCATTGTCCGTTGAATGGCCGAGACACCATGCTCGAAACCAACATCCAAGACAATGACGCTGACGAGGAAGTCGATCAGTACAAAACCGAAGCTGGTTTGCAGAGAGTCAACTTCGAAAAGAACGCATTGCTCAAGGGCGTTGTCTAAACATCAACGGCTCTGCTCTGACTCGCTGGCTTTCACTCACGTGGAGGCCAGGAGTAAGAGCGGAGGCCAAGAATTAAAAACTTAACTCTACAAACTTATGGCCAAATATAATTCACACATCAAATCCTTAAGGATCGTTCTCAAACCGGCAATGCCGACGTTTGAGGGTGGAACTAAGGTCGGCGACGTACCGGGCAAATACGCCCAATTCGTCGACGGTCAATTCGAAACTCAAGACGAGGAAGTCATCGAAAAACTAGAGTCCCTGCCGACATTCAAGGTGGACTTTTGGAAAGTCGATGAGTCCGAGCAGTCCAAAGACGACAAAGAGCCGGAGGTCGACGGCGACTTGCAGAAACACACCAAGAAAGAACTTCAAGCACTGGCTGAGGAAAAAGGCATCGAGCTTGATGGATCAGAGACCAAAGATCGTCTGATCGAACTCCTGCAAGAGAAGCAAGAAAACTAAACATCCACGCTTATGGCAATAGTATCTGCAGACCTAAAAGAATATAAGTCGAATGCCACGAACTCTGACGGACAAGACATCTCTGCAACCGAAGTCGTGGACAATGTCGACAATAACCTCTTTACCGATATCACCGGTGACGAGGCGGCGGCCGGAGGTACGGAGTACCGAAAGATATTCCGAAAAAATACCCACGGCTCACTCACGTGGCAAAACGTCGTGTCATGGCTTTTGAGCCAACCGACCAATGCCGCTCTCTCGTTCGGATTCGGAATCAATCACACCGATGATGCCGACGGAGCGCAAGGCAACATGTCAGTGTTTGGCGCAAACGCAGTTGTTGCAGTTGTTTCCGATGGTGCTGATACCAGACAGATCACTGTTGTCGGCGAGGATGCATCTGGAAACAGACAATCCGAGAACTTAACCCTCAACGGCACCACCGAAGTTGTGGGAGCTTTGACGTTCTCAAAACTCTACGGTGCGTATGCGGCTTCACTTTCCGGATCAAGAATCGTAACCATCCGACAAGGATCGGGAGGTACAACCCGAGGCACTATCGGCGTAAATAAAAAGATCAGTTTTATCTGGTACGGAAAGAAATACTCCGGCGGATCACTGGTCAACGCCGAGGGTGGCGATATGGCAAGCAAAGCCGCTGGAATGAAAAACGGTGACATTGCACCAGCCGGAAACTTCGGTCTCTGGTATCGCATCACCTGGCCAGCTGGGGCCGGTGCGGTAACCGCCAACTCAACTCAAGTGAAATCCGAGGGCGACACCGCCGCATAGAGAACTTATAACCTATGGCCAAGACTTTCCTCACCAAAAAGAACAATGCCAAGAGCACGATCACTGATAATCCTCTCGGATCGGGAGCGACAACTTTGAACGTGCAGTCTGGCGATGGTGCGAAGTTTCCGGCCGCCCCATTCCACGCAACGCTCTACACAACCGATGCGGCACTTGGGGAGATTGTAAGAGTCACCGCAAAATCCACTGACGCATTCACGATTGTCCGAGCCAAAGAAGGAACCTCTGCGCAGTCGTGGGCTCAAGGGGCTCACATCGAACTCTTAGTGACTGCCCAGCTCTTTGACGACTTCCAAACCCGAACAGAAGTGATTGTCGCAACCGATGGGTCTGGCGACTACAACTGCGACGGCACGGCCGATGAATCCGAGATCAACGAAGCGATAAGCAACTTGCCATCTGGCGGTGGTGTGGTGGTGCTCAAAAAAGGAACGTACACCATTGCTGGAAACATCAACATCCTGAAAAGCAATGTCATCCTGCGAGGCGAGGGAAAATCAACCAAGATCACGCTGGCCAACTCAACTAACGTGGACATTATCCAAGTCGGCAATGGATCAACCATCGTAAACGATTGTGTGGTCGAGGACTTAACGGTTGACGGCAATAGAGCCAATCAAACCTCTCTTGGGTCAGCCATTGTGCTCTACGGCTCATCCGGCACAAAAGCTCTGCGAAATATCGTGCGAGGATGCCGACTGACGAACTGCTACTTGGACTGCCTAAAACTGATCTATGCCGATAAAAGCATCATCGAAAACAACATCATCGATGAAAATACCGGCGGTGCTGGTATCGGTATTTTCTCCAGCTCACAGACAAACGACATCATCGGGAACATCCTGATCCACAATTCCTACGGCGTTTATTCAAACGCCCACTACAACAACATAACCGGCAATGTGTTTGTCGATAACACCTCATACGGTGTGTACCTAAACGGAGTCGTGAACTTCAACGTTTCCGGCAACTGGTTCGGAAGCGTCGCTTATTTCCAAACCGGTGTTTACTTGGCGGCCAGCACTGCAAGAACCGCGATCACCGGTAATAGTTTCTACCAACCATACCGAGCAGTTCTCGGCGCGGCCGACTCCAACGTGATCGGCAACACGATAAGCGGCAATAGCATCTACCTTGCCAACCAAGAAGCGATCTATTTGCAAGCCGGTGCAAATCAAAACGTGATTGTCGGCAACACCATCCGCTCAACCGCATTGCACGCCATCAGAATCCGTGGGTCCAAAAATGTCATCTCCAGCAACATGCTGATCGACAACGGAACGGGAACGAATAACACCTACAGCGACATTTTTCTCGATGACAACGGAACTACTTATTCAACCTACAACACGGTCATTGGCAACAACTGCCAAGCGGCGGCCGCGAATAAGGTCGCATACCACATCCGAGAAAATGCCACCGGCGATGACTTCAACCTGATTATCGGCAACGTGTGCAAAGACGCAGTCACTGCACAAATCTCACTACAAGGCACCAACTCCGTGCGAGGAACAAACATACCGGCATCTGGTTAAACGCTTATGCTCAACTCTTATCAATTCAACACAGCGCAACTTAACAACACTGGATCAAGTCCGGTGAATAAGAACGTAAGGTACGTGCTCGACCTGTTTGGATTGATAGCAAAACCGATCACATACCTCTTTGACGAGTTCATCACTGTGCTGAACGTGAGAACATATCTCCTCGATATTAGGAATCTTGCAACAAAGATTGAGACGTATGTGTTCGATGTTTGGAATCTTGCAACGAAATCTCTGACATACCAGCTCGATATCAGAAATCTGGCGACAAAAGCACTGACCTATGTCTTGGACATCCGGAACTTAGCAACGAAAACCGTAACTTACCTGCTAGACGAATTCGTTCGAGCAACAAAGACAATAACCTACGTGTTCGACATCATCGGGGGAGCTTTCATCACGATGACGTATAAGCTGGACATCCGAAATCTGATTGCAAAGTACCCGAGCTATGTGCTCGATATCCTGATCACTCTCGGAAAGCAGTGGACGTACAAGTTCGACAACTTCCTGTCCGCAATCCGAACCACCATCTACCAATTCGACATCAGAAATCTTGCAACAAAGATCGAGACATACCTGCTCGATGTTGGTGACGCAGTCGCAAAGATGCTGACCTATAAACTCGATATCCTAAACTTGGCCAGCGAGACCATGACGTACCTCCTCGACATACGAAGTCTCGCATCAAAGGTATGGACATACGTGCTGGATATCAGAAACCTTGCGACCAAGAATCTGCAATACGTGCTGGATATTCGAAGTCTTATAGCAAAAATAGAAACGTACTTGTCCGACATCTTGCTGAACGTGCAAAAGCAGATGACTTACTTGTTCGATATCACGAGCTTTGTTGCTCGAACGCTGATCTATAAGCTCGACATCAACGCACTCGTGGCCAAGATCGAAACGTACAAGCTCGACATCAGAATTCTTATAGCCAAGCTGGAAACCTACCTCCTCGACATACGCCAATTTGCTGTTAAGTCGATGACATACGTGATGGACATCCTCATCACTCTGAACAAAACGTGGACATACCGCTTCGACATTCTGATCACACTCGGCAAGCAATGGACATACCTGTTGGATATCCGAGGGCTGATAGCAAAGACCCTGCGATACGTGTGGGATATCTGGAAAATTCCGGCTGGCGTAAAAATCGCCGTCCAACTCGTATCAGCGAAATTATCAATCCTGATGCTCTCGGCAAGAGAAACATTGGGGCTTGTCACTGCCAAGCCAGGCATTGAGGTCAAAACGGCTCGGCAAGATCAGAAACTGCAAACCGCAAAGACAGATATGACTTTGCCGGGAAAGAAACAAGACATAAACCTATGAGCATAAAAATCGTACAAAACGACACTCGTCCTCCACTCGAATTCACCCTGACGCAAGACGGTGCGCCGGTGGATTTAACCGGATGCACGGTGAAGTTTTACATGAAGGACGCAACCACTGGATCGGTAAAGATCAACGGTGCAACCTGCACCATTACCGATGCCACCAAAGGCAAGTGCCGGTACAGCTGGACGGGATCAGACACCAACACGGTCGCAACGTATCTCGGTGAGGTCGAGGTTACGTTTGCCGACGGCAAAATCCAGACCGGCTACAAACAACTATCAATCATCATTCGTGATGACATCTAAAACCTATGACCAGAGGCGATATTAAAAAAGGAATAAAAAACGAAGTCGATGACCAGACTGTCGATGACACCCTGCTCAACACGTGGGTGCAGAAAGCTGATGAAAAGGTTCAGGGTTGGCGACCGCCAAACGATCAAAACCAGACGTTTGACTACTGGGACTACCTCAAGACCGAACAGCCGTACACGACTGTTGCCAATCAGACGAAATACCCGGTCCCCGAAAACTTTCGGGCGTTTATGGAATTAAAAGTCGGCACTGACACACAACCCTATAAACTGATCGACTTCCGAAAACGAAGCGACTACACCAACCATGCGGTTTACCTGCTCGGAGGTTCGTTTTACCCGATAGCAATACCGACCAAAGACGGCGACAGCATGAATCTGGTGTTTGTGAGAATCTCGGATGATTTTGCATCCGACAATGACGAGCCGGAGGTAGAAAAGCTCTATCACCAAGCGTACATCGAGTGGGGAAAAAAGATGTACTACAACCAGCAAGGCGATACCGAGCTGGAACGCCAAGCAGAAGATAATTTTGAAAAAATAATGATCGGCAAATGGCGAGATCAAGAGATTGCCCGAATGGCCGCGGCTTCAGATCAAGCCGAGATTCCAAGAAGCAGTCTCGTATAAAACCACTATGTCACTCGCAAAGAAAATTTGGAGAATATCACGCTTTCATCTCGGACTGGGCAATCTCAATGCCGAGGGAATGTTTTGGTGGTCGCAAGGACTGGACTTTGAAGCATCGCCACCATTCCTGCGAGTGGCATCCAAGATGTTCAAAGAAGCCGACAGTTCATCCGTTCCCACACTGGCTGACGTGTACTGGGGCACAATCTTCGACAGCACCAACTACGTCAACAACATGCTCGACGGCAAGATATTTCGCTACAACTACCCAAGCTGGACTGAAGTGCATGACAATGTGAACGCTTGGGGAGGACTGGGACTGTTCGGTGACAGCCAAATCGATAACTATGTCGAGAAGGGATATTTATATTACGCCTCAAACGGATACGCCGGTCGGTATGATGCCAACGCCGCCTCGTGGAATGACTCATGGCAGAGTTTCGCAGTATCAAACAATGCCGAACTGTGTCCGATAAATAAGTTTCTAAAATTTGTCTGCTTCGGAAATCAAAGATACTTGGCCGTGTGGGATCAGGGTGCGAGCTCGTGGAATTCAACCCGTATCACCCTGCCACTCGGATACAAGATCAAGTGGCTTCAACCGCTTACCGACTATCTCGTCATTTGCGCTCATCACAATGCCTTCGGATCGGCTCTCTTTTTCTGGGACGGCTACTCGCAAACCTACAACCGAGTAATCCAACTGCCGCAAGTCCGAGCACTGGCCGGAACAGTCGATAAGAACACTCTCTACGTGATTACGAGTGACGGCTGGATTAACGCATTCAACGGAGTTGGTCTCGTAAAGCTCGCCAGATTCCCGGACATCCAGCTTGATGCCAACTATGCCAGCCTCTTAAGCATCAATCCGGACGCATTCAAAGTTTTTCAAGGAGTGCTTCTCATTGGAAAAGGCGCGAGCGGATACGACATGTCCAAACGATTCATACCGGGAGGCATCTGGGTTTTTAACCCTGTCACCAGAGCTCTTTATTTCAAACACACGATGTCCAACAACTCAATCACCAATGCTAGTGGCTTTGGAGTGATCAGTGTTGGAAGCATTCTTGTCGACACCGGTGGCCAGATTTTCCGAGCCGCTTGGTACAAAGGCGGTGGCTCCGGTGCATACGTCATCGATGCCTCAATGGATCAAGGAAGCGCGCGACCGTACAACTGGGGCGCAATTTTGGTAACACCACTGCTCGATGACGAGCCGTATCTCCGTAAACGATTTAAGCAAGTGATCATGAATTTCTGGAAGCCGCTTATAAACACGAGCTTTGCAAGAATCGTGATTAAGTACAACACGTCCGAGCAGTATCAAAAAAGCACCTTCTACGCGACCGGCGGATCAAGCACGACCATTAACGTGTCGTTCGTTCAGACATCGTGGGAGGTTGGCGACGAGGTGACGGTACTTTCCGGAGGTGGGGCCGGACAGATTCGCCACATCGCCGCCATAGACACCGTGAACAAAATACTCACGGTAGACGAAACGCTCTACAACGGCGAGAGCTACGACAGCAATTCCTACATTTTGCTCTCCTCATTCAAAAAGATTGCCACGATCAAGGGGAGCGATTATCCGGCGGCAGTTAACAAACTGCTCCGGTTCAATGCGAGGTCGAAAAAGATTCAGTTAAAAATTGAGGTCTGGTCACCATCGGGATTTATTGGCGAGTGGGATATGGGAATTTCCGATATCTCAACCGTGTACATCCCTGATCGAATAATTAAATAAAAAATATATGCCTGACGAAACAACAACACCAAATACCGCAGAAGCGACTCCGGCCGCAGAGGAAATAAAGCCAGTGGAGGCACCACCTCCGGTGGAAAAGCAAAAGTTTACATTGCAAAGGATCGATGCCGATAACGTGAAAAAGATTGACTCACGGCCGGACGTGACAGTGATCAATATCCCTGCACTGCAAAAAGAAAAAGAGAGTATTGAGGCGACAATTACCAAATTCAAAACGCAACTCGACCAGATTAATGAGGTCTTGGACGAGTATAAAAACCTAGCCTAACAACCATGAACGAAGATAAAAACACCAATGATCCGAACTTGGGGTCGATCCTGAGACTCCTCCGTGACATTCCGATCCTCGACGTTGCGCCAACCGATACGCCACGAACGCCGATCAGCTTTGCGCTGTACGAGAATGGCGGCACACGCCGGTTCTACATTTTCTTCAATGGCAACTGGAGGTATGTAACCCTGACTTAAACCTATGGCAACAATCACCATCCAAAAAGGTCAAACCTTATCGGGAATCGCCAAAGCACAAGGCACGACGGTAGATGCCCTGCTTAAAGCCAACCCGACTATCAAGAATCCGAACCTTATTTACGCCGGATCGGCTTTGAACTTGCCCGAAGCACCGAAACCCACGCCCGTTGCCCCGGGGGCGAGCGGTTCAACCCAACCTGCACCTGCGGCACCTTCTACCCCCGTAACGACCCGTGTTGACCAAATTTCGAGCCCGGGGCCGAGCGGAATCCCAGCCAATACCAGCATGTATGGAGCTGATGTGCCTTCTAACACCTCTTTGCTCCAAAAATACCGGTCCGAACTGGGACTCGATACTGCACTTAAAAGCATGCAGGATAGCCAGACTTCCTACCTCGACACACTTAAGAATTTGCCGAAAAAATCAGACCTCTATAAGACCGAGCGCACGAATCGAGGCATCGATCAGATGCAAACAAACCTGCAGAGCTTAGATGATCGCCTCGCCAAGATGGAGGAAGCTATCAACGCTTCGGAAAAAGATATTCGTGACCGAACCATCGCAAGCGGTGGCATGGTAACGGAAAGTCAAACGCAAAGATTGGTGGCATCAGAAAAGAATCCATTGATCGATGAATATCGAAAGTTATTGTCTGAACGTAACCAGCTCGCAAACAAATTAGGAGTAGCCGATGCTTCTGCCAAAGATGCGGCCGGTATGGCATACGAGGATTCAACACTTCCACTCAATGTCGCAGAAAAGACGCTCGGCTTCCAAAAGGATCAGTATAGCGTACTCGGAGATCTTCTAAGCCAAGCATTCGGCGCATCAGAAAAAGATGTCGCAAATATTATCGATGCCGCCAAGTACGGCAAAGAACAAGAAAAGAAAGACGCTCAAGACGTGATCGACCGAGCAATTAAACTCGCAAATCTGGCGAATGACACTCCAGCCGGAGTGACGTACGACATCGGAGGCAATACGGTCGTCGGCCGTAAAGCACCGAGCGGATCGGACGGAGGCGTTGCATCAAGCGATGTCGAAGCATACGCATTGGAACTTCTAAACAATCCAAACTTCCAGATCAGCAACGTGCCACAGAAAATCAGAGCACAAGTTCTCGCAAAACGAGACTCGATAGTGAATGAAGCGAACGCGCAACAACAAGCTGACGCTCAAGCCGCTGAAGCTCTTAAAGCGAGCCAACCACCTTTAACAGCTCATGACTTCGGTGCTGGGGTCAAAGATGTATTCACTCAAAAAATTCCGAGCCTTGCGAAAGCAGGATATACGAGCACCAAGAACTTCTTCAAGGGGCTATTCGGAAAATAAAACACTATGGCCTACATTAAAGACCCTACAACCGGAAAATACATAAAGACGGATACTCCGATAAAATCGGTTGCGCCGATTAATGTGCCATCCGCTCCGCTATCTGCGCCAGCCGTAAAGTACGGCAAAGATGCCAGTGGAAAGTACACGACCGTATCAACTGACGGTTCGGATGCGATGCCTACGAAACCCAAAGTCACCACGGTTGCTGGACTGCAAGACTACGCCGCACAACAAGGCGTGGATGTATACAACGCCCAGCCGAAAGAATCTGTACTGCAACGACTCCTCCACTTACTCAACACCGGCGCATACGCTGTCGGTGGCCTGATCAGTGGCAAAGGAATAATGAGAGGCATCCGAGAACACACTCTGCCGTCCGAAGCTCTAGGAATAAAGAATCCCATCGGCGGCTTTATCGCTGACGTTCTGCTTGATCCGACTACGTATATAACGTTCGGCTACGGGGCCGAAGCAAAGCTGGCCACCAAAGCCGGTGAGGTCGCATTAAGCAAAGCCGGTACAACTCTTCTCAAAGACTCAATCTTAAAGCTCGGCGAGGAAGCCGGTCGAAAAGCCGTGGCCGTAAAAGTGCTTGAGGAAGGCGGCGAGAAGTTTCTTGCCAAAGATAGCCTCAAGTTCATGGGTAAGCAGATACTGCCTCGAGCAGTAGTGACCGCACCATTTCGAGCCGCAGATACCATAGCTGAGAAAACACCGGTCGTTGGCAAACTCTACCAAGGCGCAAAAGACTTGGCAGGTAAGGCGTTTGTGCCTTTCAAAGCGATCAAAGAAATGCCCGGCGGTATCGGCCAAGATTATCTCGATCGATTCACCGCATTCAGCAAAGGCACCAGAGCCGAGGTAAGCAAAGCTGTCGAGGAAGCGGCCGCACTTGGCAAGACGGCTAAAAAAGAACTCGGCAACACTGCTGGAATCGAGATTGGCAAAATGCTTGAAGCCCCAATAGCGAAAGATGCCGCACAAGTTGCTGAAGCCCCAAAGACCGTAATCGACTCAATCATGGAAAATATCCGAGGCCAGCATGCGAACTTTGCCACGATAGAAAAAGAAAAAGGAATACTCGATACCGAGCTTCCGGATTACGTGCGCCACTACCTGACACCGGAGGGTCGTGAGTTCCTGAATAAGACCGGCATGAATATAACGGCCGAACTCAACAAACCGCTTCGTGTTAAAAATCCATTCGCAAAAACAAGACAGCTCGACGGCACCATTGAGGATATCAACAAATATTTTGAAGGACGATATGGAGTGAAGCTCTTTGAGCCGGACGCATTCAAAGCATTTGCCGCCCGTAAAGCAGAACACATCAAAGCTGTAAATACCTACGACTTCTTAACCAATGTCGGCAAAGATTTTGGTAAACAGGCCGAAGTAATCACTAAAGAAGTAAAGAATCCGATCACCGGCAAACTTACCACTAAAGAAGTGATCAAGCCTATTTTTGAGAACGGCATGAAATATGTCGAAAGTTCAGTGCCGCAACTCAAAGGAACATTGTTGCCAGAGCAGATCGCAAAACACGTAGACGACACTTATAAGACCCTTACGAATGAGGAAGCCACAAAGAAATTCCTCGGCCTCTACGACAAAGTACTCGGTTTTTGGAAAGGATCGGTAACCGGATGGTTTCCGTCATTCCATACCCGAAACTCCATTGGCGGCATGTTCAACAACTGGATTGCTGGAGTAAAGAGCCCTGCAAGATATCTGCAAGGCGACCAGATTGCTCGAGGTCTTGAAGGGACGATCACTACCAAACTAGGCACCAAATATTCGTATGGCCAAATCCGTGAATTGGCCAACAAACTGGGAGTCACCGGACAGCCCGGGTATTTGGATGTAATGCGTGAGGTCGAAAAAGACATCGGGAAAGGGCCGGTATCCAAGCTTATGGATGCGCCCAAGCATGCGATGGAAATCGTGGAAAACCGATTACGACTGCCGCTCTTCGTAGATCGCCTGATAAAAGGCGATGCTCCGGAGCAAGCCGCAAAACAGGTATTCCAATTCCACTTCGACTATGCGCCTGAAGCGTTGACCGGCTTTGAGCAAAACATAATGAAGCGACTGTTGCCATTCTACCGATGGACTCGAGGCAACATACCACTTCAGCTTGAACAGATGGCAAAACAGCCCGGCAAGTATGGAGCGATCGGTAAGCTCCTAGAAAACCTGCAGGGCGATAATAAACAAAAAGCTAAAGAGGAATTTGCCGCCTTACCGCCATACATGCGAGAAGGTCTGCCGGTCCGACTTGGCGAAAAGAACGGCTTCTCGCAGTACCTGTACGGACTAGGATTGCCCGTTGAGGATGTCAACCGTATCTGGAAAGGAGATGCGAAAAGAACCGTTGCCAGCATGGTCGGTGAACTATCTCCGCTTCTGAAGTATCCAATCGAAGTCGGCACCGGACAAAACCTCTTCACCGGCGAACCAATTGAAGCAAGCAACCGAGTGTTTCCATTCGTGAGCTCCGTACCGGGATTAAGAGACTGGCTCGAGGTAACCGAACATAAAAACAAAGACGGGTCGGTGAGCTACCGAGGCAATGCCTATAAACTCCACTTCCTAAACACTGCGCTTGGCCGGTTTTACAACACGGCCGGGAAGCTGACTGATGAAAACACATCCGGTGCTGTGAAGTTTCTGTATGGATTGATTGGCGCAAAAGCGAAAAACGTAGACATCGAAAAAGAAAAGTTTTACCGACAACAAGAACTCCAAAATCGACTAGAGCAAGAATTGGAAGCCAGAGGTCTGATCAACAAGTTTGAGAGAGCCTACGTGCCGAAGTAATCACATGGACAAAGATACCTACCAAAACAAACTCCAAGATGAACGGCTTGATCGACTGGAGGGCTCTGTAAACGAGATCAAAGACAACCATCTGCCGCATATCCAGACCGACCTAACCAAAGTCAGTACGGATGTTGATTGGCTCAAGCGTTTCTTTTGGATTATCGCAACTGCATCCATCGGCGGGCTCATAACAGCAATCATCAACTTACTACTAACCATTAATAAATAACTATGAATATCATTCAAAAGAAATCATCGAACTTCTGGGTGGGACGAAAAGGTTACCGACCGGAAGCGGTCGTCGTCCATATCATGGACGGTACACTATCCGGAACTGATTCGTGGTTTGCCAACCCGACTTCGCAAGTAAGTGCTCACTACGGGATCGGCAGAAACGGCGAAGTCCACCAGTACGTGCAAGAAGCCGATGCCGCCTGGCATGCTGGCCGAGTAGATGCACCAGTCTGGAAACTTATAAGGCCGAATGTTAACCCAAACCTCTACACGATCGGCATTGAGCACGAGGGCAAACCAAACGACGTATGGACTGAATCCATGAAGCAAGCAAGCGCGATCTTAATCCGTGATATCTGCCAGAGGTGGCATATCCCGATTGATAGAGATCATGTCATTGGCCACTTTGAGATTTTCTCAAAGAAGCCAAATTGTCCGGCAAGCAATAAAGCGATACTCGATGAGCTGGTGACGCTTGCCCAATTGCCATCCCAAAATGCCAATCCAACCATCGAGGACGGTGTGAGGAAAATCGAGGAAGGATTGGAAATCATTAAAAGAGCGTTCTAACCACTATGACAACACCACAAAAAGAAGCACTGAAGCACCTTGCGATCGTTTTCTTTTACTCGGCCGTATCCTCCACCATACCGCTGGTTATCGCATATATCCAGAATGACCCACGCTGGGCGTTGCTGATCCCTGTAATCAATGCCGCATGGTATGCGATAAGCCGATACCTCAAAGAGCAAAGATTAATCGATGAGGGCGAGGGCCAGCAAGGAACTCTCTAAACTCAGCGGAAATCCGTCCTAATAGACTTTCTGTGCGAAGTCCGGAACGTCAAAGTAGGCCGGATTTTCCTTGTAAATTCGCCTTAAATGCGTTACAATTTTATCAACGCGATGGAACGAAAACACCCGTACCGGTTCTAACTTCGGGACATCGTCACCGCCAATTTACAATTTCAGCGTTTTCGGACGGTCTGTCGAGGAGCGAATTCCGTTCGAGCTATTTTTAAAATACACCTCCAGATTGGCAACTT
>CAYYHO010000002.1:0-31813 GCA_964471725.1 uncultured Methyloversatilis sp.
GAAGGTGGTCTTGGCGCGGAAGACGCGCGGCGCCCAGTCGGCCTTGGGATAGAGCCGCCCGAGCGTGCCGAACAGCGGCCGGCGCAGCCCGAGCGGCAGCGCGGCGCGCAGCTTCTCTTCGAGCAGGTGCAGCCAGTAGCGGCGATAGCCGCCGAAGCTTTCGTCGCCGCCGTCGCCCGAAAGCGCCACGGTGACGTGCTTGCGCGCGAGCTGGCAGACCCGGTAGGTGGGAATGGCCGAACTGTCGGCGTAAGGCTCGTCGTAAAGCTTCGCCAGCGTGTCGATGAGGTCGAAATCGTCGCTTTCCACCTGGTCGACGAAATGCCGGGTCCGGTAGCGGTCGGCGACTTTCTGCGCGAAGGCGGCTTCGTTGTAGGCGGGGTCGGAGAAGGCGATGGAGCAGGTATTGACCGGCTCCTTGGACAGGCCGGCCATCATCGCCACCACCGCGCTCGAATCGACGCCGCCGGACAGGAAGGCGCCGAGCGGGACCTCGGAAATCATGCGCAGGCGGATCGATTCGGTCAGCCGGCGCTCGAGTTCGTGGCAGGCTTCTTCGATGCCGAGCCGGGCGTCGAGCGTGAAGCGCACGTCCCAGTATGCACGCGGCTCGGGCAGCGGCTCGCCACGCCGCAAGCTCAGCGTATGCGCGGGCGGCAGCTTGCGCGCCTGGCGGAAAATGCAGCGCGGCTCGGCGACATAGCCGAGGGCGAAGTATTCCTCGACGGCGCGGGGATCGATGTCGCGCCGCAGGCCACCGTGGGCCAGCAGCGATTTCAGTTCCGAACCGAACAGGAACATGCCGTCGTCGAGCAGCGCGTAGAACAGCGGCTTGACGCCGAGCCGGTCGCGCGCCAGAAAGAGCGTGTCGCGGTTGCGGTCCCACAGGGCGAAGGCGAACATGCCGCGGAAGCGGTCCACGCAGGCCTCGCCCCAGGCTTCCCAGGCATGCACGATGACTTCGGTATCGCTGCGGGTATGGAAGGCGTGGCCCAGCGCCTGCAGCTCGGGGATCAGTTCCTGATAGTTGTAAATCTCGCCGTTGAAGACGACGCAAACGCTGCCGTCCTCGTTGTAGAGCGGCTGCTGGCCGGTGGACAGGTCGATGATGGAGAGCCGCCGGTGGCCGAGGCCGACGCCCGGCTCGACATGCAGCCCGCCTTCGTCGGGGCCGCGGTGGAACTGGGTTTCGTTCATGCGGTGCAGTACGGCCCGGTCGATCTCGCGCCAGCTGCCGCTATTTCCCGATGTATCGAAGATGCCGGTAATGCCGCACATGCTCAGCGTTCCTGTTTGCCGCGTCGGTCAGAGGCGGATAGTAACCGATCATAAAGGCCCCGATATGCCCCCACCATGCCCGCCAGGCTGAAGCGCCGCTCGACCGCCGCCCTGCCCGCCGCCCCGGCACACGCGGCCAGTTCCGGCCGGGTGGCGTAGCGGAGGATGGCGCTTGCCATCCCTTCCGCATCGCCGGCAGCCACCAGCTCGCCCGTCTCTCCCGCGACGACGAGTTCGGGGTTGCCGCCGACGGCGGTGGCGATCACCGGCAAGCCGCAGGCCATGGCCTCCAGGATGGTGTTCGAGATGCCTTCGGCCAGCGAGGGCAGCACGAAACAATCGAGGCCGCGCAGGATTTCCGGCACGTCATGGCGCTCGCCGGGCAGCCAGGCCAGCTCGGCGACACCGGCGGCGGCGAGCAGTTGCTGCGCCTCGGCGCGCAGGGGTCCGGCGCCGACCATGACGAGGCGCAGGCGCGCCTTGAGCGCGGGTTGCAGCTCCAGCGCACGGATGAAGGCGCGGGCCAGCAAGGTCTGATTCTTGACGGCCTGCATGCGCCCGACCGTGCCGATCAGCCAATGCTCAGGGCGCTTGAACGGGCAAGCAATAATCGGCGCTGGCAGGACGGCGTCGGCGGCATCGGCGGCAGGGAAGAAGCGCGCCGTATCGACGCCGTTGTAGATCTGCGTGAGCTTGTGCGCCGGCAGGCCGATGTACTCGGTCAGCCAGTTTTCCAGGTCGCGCGAGAGGGCGACGTAGTGGCTGACGAAGGGGTCGTAGCCGCGCCGGACCCATTTGTGCAGGCGGTTGGAGCCGTCCAGGTCGCCGGCGTCGCGGCCGTGCTCGCTCTGGATGCGCACCGGCACGCCGGCCGCCCAGGCCGGCACGGTCACTTCGAGCGCAGCCAGGTTGCGGCTGTGCACGATGGCGGGCCGCAGTTCGCGGAACAGCCTGAACAGCTTCGGATACAGCGCGAACAGGTGGCCGGCAGGCTTGTGCAGGCTGATGTAGCGGACATCGTCCCGCTCGATGCGCTGGCGGAAGTCGGTAACCTCGGTGAGGGCGAGGATCGCGTGCCGGTAAGACTCAGCCGGCAGACGGTTGATCAGGTTGGCGACCCCGTTCTCCAGCCCGCCGACGTCGAAACGGAAGACGACATGGACGATCAGCGGGCGCGGGTCTGCGGGTCGATTCACAGGTGGTCGATGTACCAGGCCATTGATTCCTGCAGCCCGGCGTCGATGCGGTGACTGGGGGCATAGCCGAGCAGGCGCGCCGCCTTGCCGACGTCGGCCAGGGAATGGCGCACGTCCCCGGCGCGGAAATCCCGGTAGTTGGGTTTGTAGCCTGCCAGATGAGGATAGCGTTCGCCCAGGTGCCGGAGCAGGAAGGCACACAGCTCGTTGAGCGTGGTGCGCTCGCCGACGGCGACGTTGTACACCTGGTTGACGGCCGCGGGATCATCAGTCGTGGCGGCGAGCAGGTTGGCCTGCACGGCATTGTCGATATAGCAGAAGTCGCGGCTGGTCTCGCCATCGCCGTTGATGTGGACGGGCTGGTTGGCGATCATGGCGGCGATCCATTTGGGGATTACCGCGGCATAGGCGCCATTCGGATCCTGGCGCTTGCCGAAGATGTTGAAATAGCGCAGGCCGATGCTGTTGAATCCATAGCTGCGGGCGAACACCTCGGCATACAGTTCGTTGACCAGCTTGGTGACGGCGTAGGGCGACAGGGGCTTGCCGATGCGGTCTTCGAGCTTCGGCAGGTCGGGGTGGTCGCCGTAGGTGGAGCTGCTGGCCGCGTAAACAAAACGCTGCACTTGGGCATCGCGCGCGGCGACCAACATGTTGAGGAAGCCGTCGATGTTGGCCTGGTTGGTGGTGATGGGGTCTTCGATGGAGCGCGGCACGCTGCCGAGGGCGGCCTGGTGCAGTACGTAGTCGACGGGATGGGACACCTCGCCTTGCCACCAGGTCATGGCCTGCCGACAGATTGCCAGGTCGCGGATGTCCCCTTCGATGAAGTGGAACCGCGCCTCCAGTTCATGGCGCGGCCGCCCGCGCCAGGCCGGCGACTGGCCGGCATCGTCGAGGGCCGCCTGCAGGTTGTGGCGGTGGCCGGTGGCGAAGTTGTCCAGACCGACGACACGCTGGTTCAGGGCCAGCAGGGTTTCCAGCAGGTTGCTGCCGATGAAGCCGGCGACGCCGGTGACCAGCCAGGTCCGCGCCGTGGCGCGAAATTTTTGTTGCAGCTGTTGGTAAGCGGGGGACATGCCTGCCTGGCCTACAGACGCCACAAGTGGAAGCCTGCTTTCGTCAGGGCCGCGGCATCGTAGGCCGACTTGACGTCGGCAAACACGCCCTTGGGCTTGAGTTTGGCCGTCAGCTTCTTCAGCGGCATGGCGAGATATTGCCGGTGCGAGACAGCCGCGACGATGGCGTCGGCCTGTTCCGGCAGGGCATTCCATTTCACCAGATCGATGCCGTATTCGTGCACCGCCTCGGCCGGCTCGGCAATCGGATCGTGCACGGCCACCGTGCAGCCGAAGGATTGCAATTCCTTGACCAGGTCGGCGACCTTCGAGTTGCGCAGGTCGGGGCAGTTCTCCTTGAAGGTGAGGCCGAGCACGATGACTTTGGCGCCCTTGACCTTGCCACCGTTGTTGATCATGTTCTTCACGGTCTGCTGCGCCACGTAGGCGGCCATGCCGTCGTTGATGCGCCGCCCCGCGAGGATCACCTGCGGGTGGTAACCGAGCATCTCGGCCTTGTGCGTGAGGTAATACGGATCGACGCCGATGCAGTGCCCGCCGACCAGCCCCGGCCGGAAGGGCAGAAAGTTCCACTTGGTGCCGGCCGCCTGCAGCACCTCCAGCGTGTCGATGCCGATCTTCTCGAAGATCAGCGAAAGCTCGTTCATCAGCGCGATGTTGAGGTCGCGCTGGGTGTTCTCGATGACCTTCGCCGCTTCGGCCACCTTGATGCTGCTGGCCTGATGCACGCCGGCGGCGATCACCGCGGAGTAGAGGGCGGCGACCGCGGCGGCGGTGGGCGCATCGTCGCCGGAGACGACCTTGACGATGCGCGTGATGGTGCGCTCCTTGTCGCCCGGGTTGACCCGTTCCGGCGAATAGCCGACATGGAAATCCTGCCGCCACTTCATGCCGGAATGCTGTTCCAGCAGCGGAATGCAGACCTCCTCCGTGGCGCCGGGATAGACCGTGGACTCGTAGATCACGGTGGCGCCCTTCTTCATGTATTTGCCCACCGTCGTGGAGGAACCGACGAGGGGTGTGAAATCGGGTATGTGCGCCTGATCGACCGGCGTCGGCACCGCCACGATGATGAAGTCGGCCTTGCCGATCGCTGCCGGATCGTTGGTCACCGTCAGCCGGGTTGCGGCCTTGAGGTCCGCGCTGCTGACTTCGCCGGTGGGGTCGGTGAACTTTTTGTAGTGGGCGATCTTGGCTGCCGACAGGTCATAGCCGATCGTGGTGAATTGCTTGCCGAACTCGACGGCGAGCGGCAGGCCGACGTAGCCGAGGCCGACCACGGCGACACAGGCATTCTTGTTCAGCGCTTTCTTTCTCATCATTTTCCTTGTCAAAAAAGGTTGTCCGGGTTCATGGCTTCTCGGAAGCGAATCATACCGGTGGCAATCCGGGAGCGCCGTACCCGGTCAGCGTTGCGCGCGCGCATTTGCCAGCAGGGCTGCGATGCGCGCACCGCCTTGCTCGATGTAATCACGCAGTGCGGCCTCCGGGCCGCCCGGCAGGCCTTCCTCGGCATACAGCACGACAGCCGCCGAGTCGTCCCCCTGTCCGGCGATGCGGAAAAGGGCTTGCCAGACCTTGCCTGCGTAATCGCTGGCCGTGATGCGGCCGTTGATCCAGTACCAGTGCCACACCACCAGGCGTGTCTCGCTCTCCCCCGGAATCAGCCCGACATTGCTGCGCAGGCGCGCCTGGCGCACGGTGGCCGTTTCACCGGCGAGCCGGATGTCGCCCGCCCCGCGTGCCACCAGCAACCAGCGCTTGTCCTCGCTCCGAGTCAGCACGTTTTCAGAACTGATCAACTTGCTTGCATAATCCTGCTGGCGGTAATAGGCGACATATACGCCGACCCGACGCGCGCCGTCCGTCAGGGTGGCCTGAAGGGCGCCGGACGGATTCTGGTAGGAAGGCTGCCAGTCCGTCAGCGGTTCGGCAGACAGGCGCCAGCCACCTGTCGCCAGCAATTGCGGGTCCAGCCGCGGCGGTGGCAGGGCCGAGCCCGAGGTCTGAGCCCACAGCACGAGATGCGGAGCGGCGGCAATGGCGATCAGCAAAGAGCCGCCCCCTGCCCAGCGGCCAGCCCCGCACCCGCCGCGTGAGGCGGACTCGCGCGGTGCGACTCCGGCATCTTCGTCATCGTGTGCGGGCTCGCTCCAGCGCATGCCGATGAGGAACATGATCATGATCACCACGCCGAAGAACACCCAGCCGTAGATCAGGTGGTCGACGCCGACGGCGATCTGGTTGCCCGACAGATGCCCGAGCATGACGATCATGTAGGCACGCAGCCAGTTGGCGATCAGGGGTGCCAGGATGGCCACGCCGACGAAGATCAGGCGGCGCTTGAGCGAGCGGTAGTTGAGATAGGCGAAGAGGGTGCCGACCACCACCGAGGCGATCAGGTAGCGCACGCCGCTGCAGGCCTCGACGACCGACCAGCGCCCGGAAGGGATGACGAAGTGGAGGCCTTCCTGGTAGACCGGGATGCCGGAAGCACGCAAGCCGAACACCGTGGCCACAGCCGTCCATTCCATCATTTTCGGCATGAGGAACTCGCCGATCGGTACGGCAAAGAGCAGGAAGCCGAGCGGAAAGGCGATCGCCCTTGCCGCCGGAATGCCGATCACCATGGGTACGGCAAGGATGAGCATGCCGGTAAAGGCCAGCTGGGTTACGGCATTCACGGCAACCATCTCGCCGAGCAGCCAGGCGAGTGCCAGCAATGCCATGGGAATCAACAGCCGGAAATCCGGACAGGGTTGCAGCCGGGCCAGCACGCGACGCTTCTGCCAGATCAGCCAGAGGGAAATCGGCGGCACCAGGAACGCATGGGTGAAGGTCTCCGAACGCGCCCAGATGCGCACCATGGCCAACCCGGTTTCATGGTAAAGGCCCAGCAGGGCCAGCAGCACGCAGCCCAAAGCGATCAGCGCGGGCTGCCAGGAAAAACTTGGCGCTGGTGGAACGGCATTCATGCGGCCTCCTGCGGTTCGAGATGGCAATCGATGCCGGCCAGGTGGGCCGACCAACTGTAGCGGGACAATACGCACTGGCGTGCAGCAGCGCCGACCTTGTCGGCGTCCGCCGGTGAAGCCAATACGCCACCGATGGCATGGACATAATCATCGGCGGTGGCGGCGGCGAGCAACTCGCTGCCCAAAGTGGCATCGATGGCGGCGGCGCAGACGGCGGAAGCGACTACCGGCCGCGCCATCGCCATCGCTTCGAGCACCTTGTTCTGGATGCCGCGGGCAATGCGCAAGGGCGCAACGACGACTGCCGCATGGCGCAGGTAGGGCCGCACGTCAGCCACCGTGCCGGTGACGACGATCGCTTCATCCGCCGCCAGCGCCTGCAGCCGCGCATCGGGGCTGCGTCCGACGATGTAGAAGCGCAGGCGCGGATAGGTTTCGCGCAGGCGCGGCAAGACCTCGGCGGCGAACCAGAGGGCGGCGTCGATGTTCGGCCAGTAATCCATGGCTCCGGTGAACACCAGGGGTGCCGCGTCGGACGGGAACGGGCTGGCCAGGACATGCTCCGGAGAAAAGTAATCCGCATCGACGCCGTTGCAGATGGCCTCGACGTGCGCCGCACTCTCCGGCGCCCGCGCGCGAAACAGTTCGGCTTCGGCCTCGGTGACGAAAAAGGCACGGACAGCCCGGGCTGCCACGGCACGTTCCCACTCCAGCAGCCGCCGGCCTTCGCGCCGATAGAGCCAGGACAGCGGCCAGCGGTGGCTGCCGGCGTACTGGGTCCACTTGGCGGAATCGACATCGACGAAATCGACCAGGGTCGGCATGCGTCCCATGTCCGGCACGTAAGCGGCCATGACGGATGAAAACACCACGGCATGCTCGATGGCGTGTTCGGTACAGACGCGCCCGACCCAGTTGCGCAGTCCGGCATCCCGATAGTAAGGCAGCGACAGCGCTTCTCCGCTCAGCAAGCCTGCCAGGCTGCGCAGCCTGGCAGGCCGCGGCGACAGCCTGGCCACATGCAGGCCGGCGCAGTAGCTGCGCACCTTTTCCAGGTAGGCCTCGTCAGCGGGGTCGTCGATGAAAGTGCCGAGATAGACGCGGTGCCTGCTGGCGAGATGCTTGAGCAGATTGAAGGAACGCACCTTGTCGCCCTTGTTGGGCGGATAGGGCAGGCGGTGCACCAGGTAAAGGATGTCGGCCATGTGCGTCAGCCGAGGTTGCGCACGATGAACGGGCCGAGAAAATTGGCCCATGCGATCGGCATGCGGCGCCAGGCGGCGATCATCAGCTTGTATTTCGGGTTGTTCGGATTGTTCTGCGGGATCGCCGCGCCCTTGAACAGGCGATATTCGTAGTGCAGGGGCTGCGGCTCGCATCCCCAGTTCTTCTTGAACGCGTAGGAACCGGATCCCACCTTGCTGCGACCATAGTCGAAGACCTTGAGCCCGCGCCGGCGCGCGCGGCACATCAAATCCCAATACTTGAAATCATTGGCGGCGAGTGCGCGCGCGCGCTCATCGTCGCCGGCATAGTAGGGCAGCACCTCGTCCCGGAAATAGAAACTCATCACGCTGCTGACCGGCGCGCCATCGGGGGCCACCACGGTGAGGATCTCGCAATCCGCGCCGAACTCTTCCAGCAGCGCCGTGAAATACCGCTTGGGCAGCGCCGGCGTGCCGTGACGGTGGACATTGTCGGCATAGAGCGCGAAGAACCGTTCCGCATCCGCGTCGATTTCGCCGCGCAGCCCCCGCTGGATGGCCTTCCGCACCATGGCGCGCTGCTTGCGCGGTATCGCCAGCAGGTTGGCCTCGTCGTCCGGCAGGATCGCCTTGCGGAAGGTGACATACAGGTCCTGCGTCGGCCAGTCGGCGTGGCGGGCGTCGATGTTGCGGTATTCGAGGTGGTCGACGCCGAATTCTTGCGCAAGCCGTTCCGCTTCCCCTTCCAGCGCTGCTACCGTAGCCGCGTCATCCGCCACGATACCGCCATAGACCGCGAAAGGCAGCGACACCAGGGCGTTGCCGAACAACAGGCTGTTCACCTGGGCAAGCGGCAGGATACCGGCGATCGCGCCCTTGCGCTCCGCATAGAGGAAACAGCAGCGGTGACGGAATACCTCCCGCAACAGCTTTTGCCAGCCGGCGCGGTGGAAGAAGGTCGCCGCCGGCATGGCTGCGACATATTCCTCCCAACGCCCCACCGCAGCACGATCACCGCTGTCGAGTTGCTGGACGCTGATGTCGGCAGGTGGATGGGCCGCCATGCCTAGTCCTGGTGTTCGACCAGGAAGATATGGTCCATGCGGCCCCAGCGGAAGTCGGCCAGCAGGCGCTTCAGACGCTTCTCCATGCGATGGATGTTGAGGTAGTGCCGGAAACGGGTCTTGGCGCTGATGCCCGGGATCCGCGGCTGGCCGGGGTCGATTTCCCAGGGATGGAAATAGAAGATCGCCGGTTCCCCGTCTTCGCGGTTCACCCGGGCGATCAGCCGGCTGGAGAGGGCATAGGGCATCAGGCGGAAGTAGCCGCCGCCGCTGGCCGGCCAGTTGCGCGCGAAGGCGCGTATCGTGGTTGCCGGCACTTCCAGCACGGCGGCATGGGTGAGGTGGGCGAAGCGCGGCGCATCGGGCATGCCGTAGTGGTCATGCCTGATCGGGTAGATGCTGGAACTGTAGCGATAACCGGCGCGGGCCAGGCATTCGAAGGCCCAGCGGTGGTTGCCGGTGCCGATGGAAAAGCTGGGCGCCCGGTAGCCCTTGACTTCATGCCCGGACAAATCCTCGAGCAATTGCTTGGCGCTCCGGATGTCGGCATAAAAACCTTGCTCGTCCTGGTCGCTGGCCCGCAGGTGGCCGTAGCCGTGACTGGCCAGTTCATGGCCGTTGCCGACAATCTCGTGCACGATCGACGGATAGCGTTCGGCAATCCAGCCGAGTGTGAAGAAGGTGGCCTTGACGTTTTGCTGCTCCAGCAGTTCGAGTATGCGCGCGATGTTGCGTTCGATGCGGCACTCGCAGCTGTCCCAGTCGGAACGCCTGATATGCGGCGCAAAGGCGGATACCTGGAAATAATCCTCGACGTCGATGGTCAATGCGTTGGTGATGGTGTCGGCAAGCTGGTCTGGCTTCATTTCTTGCCGCCCTTCCCTTCCGGACGCACGCGCGCCGCATCGACCAGCTTCTGCATGATTTGCAGGATCAGGGAATTGCTGCGTTCCAGGCGCAGCAGGCTGCGTTCGAGGCGGATCATCCGTTCGCTGGTGCGGCGCGCGCTCAACTCCTTGATCATCTGCATCGCCTCGTCAGCGCCCGCTTCGCCCAGGGACAGTTCGCCAAAGGGTTCCTTGCTGAATTCGGCTGCCATGGCCTGCGGCGCCATCAGGCCGCCCTGCCCCGCCGTGTTGGGGGTGCCGAAGGCGCCATCATTCAGTTCGGCAGCGACTTCGTCGACGTCTGCCTGGCTGAACTGCTTCTTCGAGCCCAGGAATCCCATCAATAGCAGACGGTCGCACAAGGCATTGATGCGGCGCGGAATACCGCCGCTGGCGCGATGGATCGCCGCGTAGGCAGATTCATCCAGCGTGGGCTCGCCCTTGGCGCCGGCGCACTTGAGGCGATGCTCGATGTAGCCCTGGGTCTCTTCCAGGTCGAGCGGCCCGATGTGGCAGGCGGCAATCACCCGCTGGCGCAACTGCTGCATCTGTTCGCTGCGCAGGATGTCGCGGAATTCGGGCTGGCCCACCAGGAAGGTCTGCAGCAGGGCATGCGACTCGAACTGGAAGTTGGAGAGCATGCGCAGTTCCTCGACCGCGCGCGGCGTCAGGTTCTGCGCTTCATCGACGATCAGCAGGCAGCGCATGCCCTTGCGGGCGACATCGACGAAAAAGGCTTCGAGAGACAGCAACAGGTCGGCCTTGGCCAGATCTTTGAAGCGCACCCCGTAGGCCGCCGCCACCATGCGCAGGGTATCGTCGGCATCGAGCTGTGTGCTGACCAGCTGCGCGGCGACCACCTTGCTGTCATCCAGCGATGCCAGCAGTCCGCGCACGATGGTTGTCTTGCCGGCGCCGATCTCGCCCGTGACGACGATGAAACCCTCGTTCTGGTAGACGCCATATTCCAGGTAGGCCGAGGCGCGCCGGTGCTGCTTGCTGGCGAAATAAAAGCTCGGATCGGGATTCAGCTGGAACGGCTTGAGCTTCAGCCCGTAAAAGGCCTCATACATGGCCTAGAACTTGAACGTCATCGACCCGGTCAGGGCTTGCTCGTCGTAGTGTAAGCCACTCGTGCCGTCGAAACTGGTTTGCCGCAAGCCAAGGCTGCCAGTCGTTTTCGGGCCCAGCTGGGTGGTCAGCCGCAAGGACAGCGAGCGGAGCGTGGTTTCCAGGTTGCTGGAGCCGGCACTGCGCGAAGCCAGGGCGCTCAGGGTCAGCACCGCCTGCGGCGTCATTTTGTGCGACCAACTGGCATTGAAGCCGGTCTGACGAATTTCCTGGTTCGCGGCAAAGTCGTCGAACAGGCCAACCACACCGCCAGCAATGCGCTGGCTGATGCTGCGATCGGCAGTGAACGTGACCGTGTTGTTCGCGCCGGTCAGGGCCAGGGACGCCATCTGGCGACGCTCGACGTAGGCCTGCGAAGTGAGGCTGGTATTGAACGGCGTATTGGCCGGGATGCCTAACTGGGCGATCAGGGCTTCCGTGGCAGCCGCCAGGCCAACCGGATCGTTGGGGAATGACGGCGCCAACTGTCGCAAGATGAAATCGTAAAAGGTATTGCGCGAGGCCAGCGCCATGTCGGGCGTCGGGATGCGGATGTTGCGGCTGTCCGAGAATTTCCAGGTGGACAATGCGCCGCGATGGGTGAATTCTGCGCTGTAGGTGTCGCCGAAGCTGCGGCGATCTTTTTTCAGCGTAAGCAGGGTGCGCTCGGTGGGCGCCCAATCGAGGCCGACACCGGTCGTGGTCGCCTGACGATCGAGGCCGTTGATGTAGTTGTCGGATTCGCTGCCGGCGCTGAACAAAACCCTGACCTGCGGGTCGGCCTGATAAACCAGGGTGCCGTAGCTGCGGTCGGATCTGTTTTCGAAGCCATTGCTGTGGCGGATGACCAGGTGGTCGGTATTGAGCGCCCAGCCCAGCAGCGCAAAGGGCGTCGCTCCATTCATGCGGCCGGTCCAGGTTTCCGTGGTGGCCGCCTGCGCGCCGGCGAGCGCACCGGTATCGGAACTCGTGCGCGTGCCGGTATAGCGCAACTGGTAATCGGCCACGCCGCCGAAGCTGCCCTGGATGTAGGGGGAAATCCGGTAGGAGGCCACTTCGGTACGGTTGGCATTGTTCAGTTCGTTGCCGACGCCCTGGGTGCCGAACACGGAAGCGGATCGCTGGGCGATATTATGGCTGGCCTCCAGGAAGAGCCACTTCTCGATCAGCTCCAGCCGCCCATCGGCAGCCAGCGAACGCTGCTGGTTGCTGCGCGATGACTCGTCGTGGTAGTTGTATTGGTGCCACTGGTAATTCAGGTTTGCCAGAAACCGGCCGCCCCGGCCGCCCACCCGGATGCCGGGACTGAGCTGGGTAATGAAATCGCTCTTCGGGTTGGCGGCGGAAAGATTGGCGTTGTCGGTGAATGTGCCCACGACGGTAACCGAGGGAGTGATCAGCCAGTTGGGTTTGCCGGATATCGGGTTCGTCTCGGCCTGCTGTTCCGTGCTTGCCGGCGGACTGATGGTTGCCTGGATTCCAGTCGGCATCTGCGCCACGACAGCTTGCGGAGCCAACAGGCCCATGGCCGTCACGAGCATTACGGAAGCTGGGACAAATCGTTTCATCATGGACGCGCCTCTCCACGCATGCCCGGATGGGCTCCGCCCTGACCATAGCCAAAGCCATCGTAACCGTAACCATAACCGTAACCATGCCCATCAAGGCTTCCGGTCGCCTGATTCAGAACCACCATCTTGACCGGACAGGATTCTATGGTTGCCAGCGCATGCTTCAGTTCGCCATGGCGAGTGCTCTCGGCACGCACCACAACCACCACCTGACCCATGTGCGCTGCCAGGGCGCGAGCCTCGGTCGTCACCAGCAAGGGCGGGGAATCGAAAATGATGATGCGGTCGGAGTAGCGGCTGGCCATTTCGGCAAGCAATTGATTCATGGCGTCGCTGGCCAGCAGTTCGGTGGCGCGCGGATGCTGCGTACCGGTTGGCAGGATCGAGAGTTTTTCGATATTGGTACGCAGGAGGACCTGGCTGAGTTCGAGCGAGGGATCCAGCAGCAGATCCAGCAAGCCCTTTTCATGGCCGATTCCGAACACCGAAGGAATTGCCGGTCGCGCAACATCGGCATCGACCAGCAGCACGGTATGATCGAGCTCCATGGCGATGCTCATGGCCAGATTGGCGGCGATGGTGGTTTTTCCTTCCGCCGGTACCGCGCTGGTAATCATGATCAGGTTGGCATCACGCACCGGGGCCGCACTCTTGCCCTCGGCGTTTTTCAACAAGGGGCGTTTGATCACGCGCATCTCGTCAGCCAACTGGGTGCGCGCGGCATCCGGCGTGACCACCCGATGCGCGGCCAGGATGGCCATATCAAGCGTCACCATGCGTGACACGGGGGGCGTCCCGGCAGCTGACGCTGCCGCAGCGGCAGGCTGTACGGGAGTATCCGCAACTCCGGCCGCGGCGCCGACAGGCGAATTGTCGGGGATGTCGGCGCCGGCCCGACGGAGCTCTTCAAGACGCTTGGCAGCTTGTTCGATAAGATCCATATGGCTTGCCTCAGGTAGCCCGCGAGAGGACGTAGGTGACCAGCAAGCCTGCTGCAAAGAAGCCTAGCAGGGATACCAGCGCAATCCAGAAACGGACCAATGCCTTGCGATCCTGTTGCCGCAGGGCCGGCGTCATTTGCCGGGACACAACGCCAAGCAACGGCAGGCCGCTGAACTCGCTTAACGAAGCGGCGTCGAAAAACGCCGGACGGAGTTGGCTGGAAGCGAAGCTCCCGGCAACGCCCAGCCCCAATGAGGCCAGCAAGGCCACCAGGAGCAGGATCAAACGATCGGGAGCCACGGGTTTCTGCGAGGTCCGCGGCGGATCGATCAGGCGGAAATCGACCACGCCGGAAACCGTGGACATGCCCTCCGCGATCGACGCCGCTTCGCGCCGCTGGACCAGTCCTTCGTAGTTTTTCTTGTGCACATCGTAATCGCGGTTGAGCTGGGCATACTCGGCCTCGATTTGCGGCGTGATCTTCATGCTTTCCACCGCGCGGCGATAGCGCGAGTCATATTCGGCAACTCTGGCCTGCAACGAAGCGACGGTTGCCTCGGCTTCGGTCAGGGAAACCTTCATCTGCAAATACGCGGGGTTGGCATTGGGTGAGGCGGCCATCGGATTGGCGGCCGCAGCTTTCTTGCGGGCGGCAATTTCCTGACGCTTCTGTTCCTCGAGGTCCTTGATGACGCGCCGCACCCCCGTCACATCGGGATGCTGCTCGGTGAACCGCTGCAGCAACGCATCCAGATTGCGCTTTTGTCCTTCGATGCGGCCATCTATTTCGGGAATCGAAACACTCGATTCGGTACCCGGCGAGTCGGGGAGAAGCACGGGGGATTCCCCAATCATCTGCCGCTTGATGGCGTCGCGGGCGTACTCGGCCTCGCGTAAGCCAAGCCGGGCCTGATTGAGCTGGTTGCTCAACTCGGCAACGCGGCCGACGGACCCGCCCTCCGAATCGAGATGCATCCCGAGATTCTTCAGCTTGAATTCCTTGAGGCGCGCTTCGGCATCCTCGAGTTTCTTCAAGTACACATTGACCTGCTCCGCGACAAATTTACGCGCCGTATCGGTATCGCTCTGCTTTCCGCCGAGGCTGGATTCCACAAAAATCGTCGTCAACGCCTGCACGACCTTGCGGGCCTTCTCCGGATTGGGGTCGCGGTACTCGAGCGTGTATAGGTTGTCCCGCCCCACCCCCTTGATCTTGAGGGTTTTGGTGACCTGCTCTATCAGCGCCTCCCTCTCGCTGGCCGATTTCAGGCCAAGATCCAGGTCGGCCATGCGCACCAGTTTTTCGACATTGGGGCGACTTATCAGCGTACGGCTCAGTATGGCAATCTGCTGCTCGGTATTGGCCTGGACAACCATGCCCGACAGCAATGGCTTGAGCACCGAGTCGGTATCGACATAAATGCGCGCGGAAGCCTGATACTGATCGGGCGTCACGAAAATCGCGACCGAAGCAACAACGGCCACGCCCCAGGCGACCGCCAAGCCAAACCAGCGGTGCAACCACATGCCCCGCAGCACATGCCGAAAGTTCCGCAGCAGATCTTCCATCAGCGCTAAATGTGGTCGCCTGGGTTATCGGGTGACATTGGAGATTCGAGATTGGGCGTCAATGTGCCGATCAGAACCAGCTGCGCGGAATGATCAGCACGTCGCCGGGCTTCATCTCGACGTTGGCAGAAACATCGCCACGCTTCACCAGATCCTTGAGGCGCACGCCATACTGCTTGTTGCCATCGGCCGCACGAAGAATCGAAGCGCCATTGCCATCGGCGAAGTCGGTCACCCCCCCGACCGCAATCATGACATCGAGCAAGGTCATCTTTTGCCGATAGGGCAAGACCTGCGGTTTTGCCGCTTCGCCAACGACTCGAATCTGTTCGCTGTAGGGTCCTACGAACTGGGTGACGATAACCGTAACGACAGGATCGCGGATGAATTTGCCCAAGGCCTGCTCGATGTCGCGGGCAAGCGAGGTTGGATCCTTGCCGATGGCAGGCAGGTCCTCGATCAAGGGCGCTGCGAGCTTGCCGTCGGGGCGCACCGGCACGGTCATCGAAAGTTCCGGGTTGCGCCAGACGACTATGTTGACGGTATCGCCAGGGCCGATGCGATAACTGTAATCACTGGATGCCGCCTGCGTCGGGGCCGGCGCATAGTTGTTCGAAGCACAGCCCGACACAAGCAGCAGGCCAAAGCCGGCCAGGAGCACGATCCGAAGCACCCTTCCCGTTGACCCAAACCAAGCGCGTAAATTCTGCAGCATCGTCTTCTCCTCAAATTGACTCCACGAAACCGAAGGTTCGCGGGCAAACACCGAGTCACAAACAGCTGTCATGCCTAACGGCAGTACGGCGCATCAACGCATCCTGACACGCTAAAAGCATAACACATGCCCCCCTTCAATCAATGCCGGGGGCAATGCAGGGACTTGCGGGCCGACGCTGTCCAGTGGGATATTCCCAACACCGATGCAAATCACGCCACATTGGCTCAATTAATGGCGGAGCAGGTCGTTAGGACAAGGTTGGTCTCTCCACGATTTTGAGCATGACGGGGCGAAAGTCGATATCGGTCGCGCCCGAACCGAAATGTCTGTCAAAATGACGGCAGCAAAACAGCACCATGGTGGCCGGGTGCGCCACGCCCCTGGAGCAGAGCAGCAACCTTCGCGGAGAGCGTCGCGCCCGACAGTCGAAACAAACTTCACGGCAGCCTGTGAACGATGTCACGTCCCCGCCCCAACCCGCTGGCGCACCAGCAGTTGCCCCGACAGGGGCAACTGTATGCCATAAGGGTTGCGTTTTCTGCCCTGGTGCTGCTATTGCTGGTCTTCAGCGACACAGCCTGCCGCACCCAGCCGGTCGCCCATGGCTGGCTGTTGCTGTTCGGGGCAGCGTATCCGCATCTTGGTCATCTGCTGCTCGGTCGTTTTGGCGGCCGCCGGAGCAAGGCTCTACTGCTGGCGGATGGGGTTTTTGCAGGCGCAGTCATCGGTGCGGTCGGCTTGTTTTCCTCAACGAGTGCCGTTCTGGCGGCCATCAGCCTGTTCAACTGGACCATCATAGGCGGTCCGCTCATGGTCGCCGCGGGCATGCTCGCAGCGCTGGCCGGCATCGCCCTCGCCGGTACCCAGGCCATCACCCCCGCAGCGACAAACAGCTGCGTAGCCCTGGATGCCTTGGCTGCATTGCTGTTGATCGGCTATTTTTCCACGATCGGGCTGTTCATGTTCCGCTACCTCGGCGTGCTACGACTGCAGCAAGCAGATATGCAGGCCGGAACCGATGCGGCCAATTACGCACGCACCCTCGCCAACCGGGCACTGCTCGGCATGCTGCCTCCCGGCGCCGCGTCCACCCTTGGCAGCAAGGGGACGCTTGTCCCCGCCACCGTCAATCACGCCACGCTGCTGCTGCTCGAATTTGTCTGGCCGCACGGTGCGTCGCCTGCCATTGAAGACCTAGCCGATTGCTTCCAGATCGGCGACCGGATCCTCGGCCGGCACGGTTTCGAGGGCATCAAGACATTCAACCGCTGCTACCTTGCCATGAGCTGCGCAGCAAGCGGCCCGGATGACGCCGTCGCGGCGACCCGCGAACTTTGCACCTTCCTTTGCGATCACGGCGCCCTGATGGATGCGCCGACCGCCCGGCGCTCCGTTCGTGCCACCCTTCATTGCGGCAGCGTCAATACCGGATTGATCCAGCCTGACCGCTTGAACTTCGATCTGCTCGGCCCTGCCGTCGAAGCCCTCAATGCTCTCGCCAGCAAGGCTGCCGAACAGCCAGTTGCAACACTGACGGCCTCCGCTGCCGCGCATCGGCAACTGCGGAACAGCGCCGATTTCGTCGCCAAGACGGACGCCATCGATGTGTCCTGGTACCTGCTTGCCCTGCAGCCAGAACAATGATTTCAGACCGATCAACCCCGGGCGCGGACATCGAGCACCTGAAAGGTTATGCCGGCAGCCTTGCCGATGCGCTCTCCCGCCTGTTCGGCAAGCTTGACGGCGCGACGCTGCGCTCCTTGCTGGCGCATGTCGGGCTGGTCAGGCTCGGGATCGGCGAAACGCTATACCGGCAAGGCGAAGTGGGAACCAGCATGCACATCGTGCTCTCCGGCCGGCTGCAGGTGCTGGTTTCGATGACGGACGGCAGCGAGCGCGTTGTCGCTCACCCCCAGCCCGGGGATGCCGTCGGCGAAATGGCCCTGTTTGCGGGAGCCGGTCGTGCAGCGACCGTCATTGCCGTGCGCGATACCACACTGGGCATGCTGGAACGTACCGACATTGAAAAGTTGTTTGCCGAATGTCCCCACGTTTTCCGTAATGTGGCGCAAATGATCATCACCCGCCTGGCAAGCGCGCAAGGGAGAGCGCCGCGCACCCGAAGCAAGCGGACCGTGATGCTGTTCCCGCTGCACCGCAATGCCGCCTGTGAGCATTTCATTGGCAAATTGCGCCTGGCCATGCTGGGCTTTGGCTCCGTCCTGCACCTTGATTCGCAAGCCGCAGCCAGTCGTCTGGCTGGCGACGAGGATGAATTCGGCCGGCTGCTTGACGAATGCGAGCGCCGCCATGACTTCGTCCTGCTTGAAGCCGATCCGTATCCCAGTGCCTGGTCACGCACCTGTTACGGCTATGCCGACCACATCGTTCTGGTGGCCGAAGCCGCCATGGGACCTGCAGTGACCGATCTGGAGCGATGGCTGTTTCAATCCTCCGGCGCCGGCCGATTCTTTGCGGACACGGAACTGGTGCTGATTCACCGGGATGGGGTCATGCCAAGCGATACCGCCAGCTGGCTGGCCGCGCGCCGGGTCAAGCGACACCACCATGTCCGACTGGATGAACCTGACAGCGTCAGTCGCGTCGCCCGGTTTCTGGCGAACCAGGCTGTTGCATTGGTGCTGGCCGGAGGCGGCGCACGCGGCTTTGCCCATCTCGGCGTGATCCGCGCGCTGCACGAATGCGGCATCGTGGTCGATGCCGTCGGCGGCGCCAGCTTTGGCGCCCTGCTCGCTACCGGCCTGGCGCGCAAGCTCGACGACGCGCAAATCTTCGCGGAGCAACGGCTGGCCTTTTCCCGCCAGGATCCGCTTTGCGATTACACCATCCCGATCGTTTCTCTGGTCCGCGGCGAACATCTCAACCGGATCCTGCAAACCCACCTGCCCATGGATATCGAGGATCTCTGGCTACCCTACTTTGCCGTTTCCAGCGACCTGTCGGCCAACCAGGTGCGCGTGCATGAGCGCGGCCCGCTGTGGCGCGCAGTGCGAGCCAGCGTTTCACTGCCGGCCATCCTCCCCCCGGCGCTGGAGGATGGCCATCTGCTGATCGATGGAGGAATATTGAACAATCTCCCGGCTGATGTCATGCGTGAAAGGATGCAAGGGCCGATCATTGCGGTTGATCTTGCGGTCGACAAAGCGCAGGGTGAAGGGCATGCGGTCATTCCGAGCGGCCTGGACTACATCAAGAGCCGCCTGCTGCCCGGTCGCCCAAGCATTGAAGCACCCACCGTGTCGCGCGTTATCCTGCAGGTGACGACGCTTGCGAGCCGCAAGGAAGTCGAGCGCGCGCGCAAGCTCGCCAGCCTGTACCTGAACCCTCCGCTCAACGACTATGATTTCCTCGACTGGAGCAACATGAACGAGTTGGTTGAAATCGGCTACAAGCATGCCATGCCCCGCATAGAGGAATGGCTGCGGCGGCACCCGCAGCATGTCAGCCGCGCGGGCCTTGCCGCGCGCTGGCAACGAGGACTGGCGGCCTGACCCGTGATCATCGACATACCCCCTCACGTCACCATCGCCCTGTGGAGCTACGGTTTGGCGGCCGTGGGCTATCTGTCGCTTGCAGCCTACCTGTTGAACCAGCAGCGCTCGAAGGGCAACGACAGGGCCGGCAAGGCGCTCGCGGTTGCCGCGGCAGTCACCGGGACATGGGGCCTGGGGGGCGTTGCCTTCTCCCTCGGCAGTGCCGGCATTCTGCATGAAATTCAACTGGGTCTCGATGCCGTCCGCTATGCGGCATGGTACGCCTTCATGCTGGCGTTGCTGGGATCGTCGTCGGAGCGAACCGTCGGCAATGCCAGGTGGCTCGCGGCAGCAGGGGCAGCAATCATCCTCGGTGGAATTACGCTCGTCATTCTGATGGCGGCCGGGCTGGCGCTGCAGCCTTACCTGTTGCGGGCGAACCAGTTTGCTTTTCTGGGGATGGCTGTATTTGCCCTGGTGCTGCTGGAACAGATCTTTCGCAACGCCACCTCCGACTCCCGCTGGAACCTGAAACCGATCGGCATCGGGCTTGGCGCGATTTTCGTGTTCGATGTCTATTTCCACTCGAACACCGTGCTGTTCGGGCAGATCGATGAAGAGGCCTTCGCGGTGCGCGGCTTTGCCTCTGCACTGACGATTCCGTTCATCATCCTTTCTATCGTCCGCGTCCGGACCCACCGGCTTAAGGTCACCTTGTCCCAGAACGCGGCCTTTCACACCACCACCCTGCTGGTAGCGGGTATTTACCTGATAGCGGTTTCCGTCGCCGGTTACTACATGCGTTACTGGGGCGGTAGCTGGGGGGGGGCCTTGCAACTGGGCTTGCTGTTCATCGCCCTGGTTTTCATGATGGTGCTGGCATTCTCAGGAACCACCCGGGCCAAGATCAAGGTTCTGGTCGGTAAGAATTTCTTTCGCTATCGCTATGACTATCGCGAGGAGTGGCTGAAGTTCACCAAGGCCCTTTCGGCCGAAGACGTAGCCCATCCGGTCGGACTGCGTGTAATCCGCGGGCTCGCCGATATGGTGGAAAGCCCGGCAGGCGAACTCTGGCTAAGAAACCTGGACGGCGCCGGTTTCTCCCAGAGCGCGCGCTGGAACCTGCCGGCCGGCACGGCATCGGAAAGTGCCGAAGGCTCCCTGGTCGGATTCCTGCAGGACAGCGGGTGGGTGCTCAACCTGGAAGAGTTCCGTCACCAACCAGGCCGCTACCAGGGTCTCGAACTACCGGCCTGGCTTGCGAAACTGCCCAATGCCTGGCTGGTCGTGCCATTGACGACGGCGACCGAAATGGTCGGCTTCGTGGTGCTGACGACATCGCGCACCCGCATCGACGTTGATTGGGAGATCAACGATCTGTTGCGCACCGCAGGCAGTCAGGCCGCGAGCTATCTCGCCCAGATGCTGGCTACCGAAGCACTTCTCGAGGCACGCAAGTTCGAGTCGTTCAACCGCATGTCGGCCTTTGTCGTGCATGACCTGAAAAATATCGTCACCCAGCTGTCCCTGATGGTGCGCAATGCCGAACGGCATGCCGATAATGCAGAATTCCAGCGCGACATGCTGCTGACGGTGCGTCACTCGGTCGAGCGCATGAAGCAGTTGATGCTGCAATTGCGCGAAGGTGCAACACCGGCCATTGGAAGCTGCGGTGTCAGCCTCGACACGGTCATCCGACGCATCCAGGCAGCCAAGTCGGCCAGCCGGCCCGCACTCGAAATCAGCCTGTCCGAGTCCCTGGTCACACGAGGAGAGGAAGAGCGCATCGAACGCGTGATCGGGCACCTGGTACAGAATGCGCTCGACGCCACGCCGCCTGAAGGTCGCGTCTGGGTTAATATCAGCCGTGACAACGGCATGGCGCAGATCGAAGTGGGGGATACCGGGATCGGCATGTCGGCCGATTTTCTCCGCGAGCGGCTGTTCAAGCCATTTCAAACCACGAAGCACGCCGGCATGGGCATCGGCGCCTACGAAAGCCATCAGTACATCCGCGAACTCGGAGGTGCGATCCAGGTGGAAAGCGAGGAGCATGTAGGGACGCGTTTCCGCGTCAGCCTGCCGTTGATCGAGGTACGCCGGGGCTCCGATCTGCTACAGTCTGAAATACCATGACAACCGCAAAGCCACGCACCTTGCTGATCGTCGAGGACGATCCGGCATTGCAGAAGCAGATCCGCTGGTCATTCGATCAGTACGACACCCTGGTCGCCGACGATCGCGAGAGCGCGCTGGTGCAGATCCGGCGCCAGCCCCCCGCCGTGGTGACGATGGACCTCGGCCTGCCGCCGGACGCCGATTCCGTCTCCGAGGGATTCAAGCTGCTCGAGCAGATCCTGACATTCGCCCCCGACACCAAGGTGATCGTGCTGACCGGTCAGAACGACCAGGCCAATGCATTGCGCGCTGTTGCGCTCGGCGCCTATGATTTCTTCACCAAACCCTTCGAACCGGAAATTCTCGCGCTGACCATCGATCGAGCCTTCCGTCTCTACGACCTGCAGCAGGAGAACCACCGCTTGCAGTCGATGCATCAGCCCGATGCATTGGCAGGGCTGATCACCCGCGACCCGGAAATGCTGCGCATTTGCCGCACCATAGAAAAGCTGGCCAATACCAACGTCACGGTTTTGCTGCTCGGCGAAAGCGGTACCGGCAAGGAAATCCTGGCGCGAGGTTTGCATGCCGCCTCGTCAAGGTCCTCTGAAAGCTTCGTGGCCATCAACTGCGCAGCCATTCCGGAAAACCTCCTGGAAAGCGAGTTGTTCGGCTATGAGAAGGGGGCGTTTTCCGGAGCGGTGAAAACCACGCCGGGCAAGATAGAGATCGCCAATCGTGGCACGCTCATGCTCGACGAGATCGGCGACCTGCCGCTCTCGCTGCAGGGCAAGCTGTTGCGTTTCCTGCAGGAACGCGTTATCGAGCGCGTCGGCGGTCGCCAGGAGATCCCGATCGATGTCCGCATCATCTGCGCCACCCACCAGGACCTCAGAGCCCTGATCAAGGAAGGACTGTTCCGCGAGGACCTCTACTACCGGCTGGCCGAGATCGAGATCAACATCCCGCCCTTGCGCAACCGTGTCGGCGACCCCGCCCTGCTGGCCCACGCCTTCGCCTTGCGCTTCGCTGCAGAGCAAAACCGTGGCAGCCTGATTCTCGGCGAGGATGCGGTCCGCATCATTGAAAAACACGCATGGCCCGGCAACGTGCGCGAACTTGAAAACTGCATCAAGCGGGCGACGATCATGGCCGATGGCAATCATCTGACTGCCGGCGATATCGGCATCGACGCAAGTCTCGACGATGAGGCCAGCCTTCCCGATCTGCGCACTGCGCGCGAAGCGGCCGAGCGGCAGGCCGTGCTGGCTGCCCTCGGCCGCAGCAATGGCAATGTGGTGCGTGCCGCGGAGATGCTTGGTGTCAGCCGCCCGACTCTGTATGATCTGATGCACAAGTTGGGGCTTAAGACCTGAGCAGGCGTTTTCTGTAATTGCGCGGCGCTTTGACCCTGCTTTCGGCGCCGTGCGAGGACAACCGTAGTTCCCTTCACTGTACGGAGCATATGTCCACCCATGAACACTCCGATGCGCAAACGAATCACCGCTGTTGTCGCATGGACAACGCTGCTGTTATCCGCCGCCTGCGGCATGGAATCGCCGGAAGACATGCTGACCTCGGCAAAGCACTACCTGGCCAACAACGACCATGCCGCGGCCACCATCCAGCTCAAGAATGCGCTGGCCAAATCTCCCGATCTGGCGGAGGCACGCTTTCTCCTGGGCAAGGCGCTGCTCGATGCCGGGGATCCCGTCGCTGCCGAAATCGAATTGCGCAAGGCGGTCGGCCTCAAGTTCCCGGCTGACCAGGTCAGCCCGGTCCTCGCGCGGGCGCTGCTGGCCCAGGGCCAGGTCAAGAAACTGATCGACGAAATGGGCAATGTGCAGCTCGAAGCAGCCGAGGGGAGAGCCGATCTGAAGACCGCGATCGGCCAGGGCTACGCCATGCAGGGCAGGCTGGATGCCGCGCGCAGCGCCTTCGAAGAGGCTGTGGCCAGCAAGGGCAGCTTCGCTCCGGCCCTGCTGGGCCTGGCCCGGATCAAGGCCGCCGAACAGGATCTCTCCAAAGCCCGGGAGATGCTGGATGCGATCATTGCCCAATCGCCGCAGTATGCGGATGCCTGGCACTTCAAGGCAGACCTGCTGAGGGCCGAAGGCAAGAACGACGAAGCCCTGCTCGCGTACCGGAAGGTCGTCGAAATCAGACCGCAACTGCTGACCGGCCATTCTGCAATCATTTCCCTGCAACTGCGCAACAACCAGATCGACCAGGCGGCAAAGCAGCTGGAAGCGATGCAGAAAGTGGCGGGCAAGGCGCCGTTGACCTTGTACATGCAGGGACTGGTCGCCTACAGCCAGAAAAATATCGCGGCGGCGAAATCCGCCACCGACGCCCTGCTCAAGGTGCAACCCGATAGCCCGCAGGGCTTGCAGCTTGCCGGCATCATTGCCTACGACAGCCGTTCGGATACGCTGGCCCAGGAATATCTGGCCAAGGCCCTGAAAATGGTTCCCGGACTCGATTTCGCCAGGCGCACGCTGGTGAAATCCTACTTGCGCAGCGGTCAGCCGGCCAAGGCGCTGGCCACCCTGCAACCTGTATTGCAGGGCAAGGATACGGCGCCAGCCTGGTTGGCGCTCGCCGGCGAGACGCACATGCAAAGCGGCGATGCCGCTGCCGCAGCAGAGTTCTTCGCCAGAGCGGCAAAGACCGATCCGGAAAACACGCGGACCCAGACCGCGCTGGCCCTCGCCAGGATGCAGATGGGCCGCACTGACCAGGCTTTCGGCGAACTCGAGCAGATCGCCGCCGCCGATACCGGCGTCACGGCCGATATGGCGCTGATTGCCAGCAGCCTGCGCCAGAAGCAGTTCGACAAGGCGCTGCAGGCCATCACCAGCCTGGAGAAAAAGCAGCCGGACAATCCGGTCGCCCACAACCTGCGCGGAACCGCCCTGCTGGGCAAGGGTGACCAGAATGCCGCGCGCAAGAGTTTCGAGCGCGCGCTCGAGTTGGCGCCCGGCTTCCTGCCCGCCGCGGCCAGCCTCGCCCGCCTCGACCTGGCCGACAGGAAGCCCGACGATGCGCGCCAGCGTTTCGAGGCCGTGCTGGCCAGCGACCCGAAGAACCTGCAGGCCATGCTGGCGATTGCGGAATTGCGCGCGCAGGGCGGCGCCAGCACGGAGGAGGTCGCCGGACTGCTGGCCAAGGCCATCCGGGCGGTTCCCGAGGAGCCTGCCCCGCGCATCGCCCTGGTTGGCCTCTACCTGCGCAACAATGACAACAAGAAGGCGCTGGCGGCGGCGCAGGAAGCCCTCTCCGTCTTTCCGGACAAACCCGAGATTCTGGACATTGCCGGCAGGGTGATGCAGCAGACCGGCGACACCAACCAGGCGCTGGCCCTCTACGGCAAACTCGCCAGTTTGCTCCCCGGTACGGCACATCCTTATCTGCGCATGGCGGAGATCCAGATCGCGCTGCAAAACAAGGATGGCGCCCGCAGCAGCCTCAACAAGGGCCTCGCCCTGCAGCCCGATTCCTTGCCGATGCACCGCGCCATGATCATGCTCGACGTGGATGCCGGCAAGTTTGCGGAAGCTTTGGGGCGGGCGCGCGACCTGCAGAAGGCCCACCCCGGAGAAACCGCCGGTTACCTGCTGGAAGGGGATGTCCATGTGGTGCAGAAAGCCTGGCCGCAGGCCGCCGCAGCCTACCGTGCCGGCTTGAAGGCCTCCCCGTCTTCCGACCTGACCGGACGCCTGCATGCCGTGCTGATTGCCGAAGGCAAGGTGGCCGAAGGCAAGCAGGTCGCGGACGCGTGGATCAAGTCGCATCCCAAGGATTACGGCTTCCGCCTGTTCGTCGCCGACACGGCCAACAAGCGCAAGGATTACCCTGCAGCCGTGGCGCAATATCGCGCCCTGCTCGCCATTCAGCCAGACAACCCTGCCGTGCTCAACAATCTCGCCTGGTCGCTGGGCAAGCTGCGCGATCCCAAGGCCATCGAGCATGCCGAGCGGGCCAACAAGCTGGCCCCGAACCAGCCGGCGCTGATGGACACACTGGGCGTCCTGCTGGTGGAACAAGGCAACTACGAGCGCGGACTGGAGCTTCTGAGCAAGGCGAGCGCCCTTGCTCCCGAGGCAGCAGAGGTTCGCCTCAATCTGGCCAAGGGACTGATCAAGGCGAACAGGAAAGCCGAGGCGCGCAAGGAACTTGAGGTGCTTTCCAAGCTGGGCGACAAGTTCCCGCAGCAGGCCGAAGTTGCCGAGTTGTCAAAAGGCTTGTAGCCCTGCGGCGTGCGCCATGACGGTGGTCAGGCATACGATCGGCAAGCTGTGCCGCGGATGGCCGGCCTTGGCCGCGGCGCTCGCGCTGCAGTGTGCCGTCCTGCCAGCGCCGACTTTTGCCGCAGCGCCGCCCGGCGCGGAGGAGTTGCGCAGCCTGCGCGAACAGGCGCGTGCCTTCGAGCATGGCGAAGGCGTGCAAAAAGATCCTGTCCGGGCCCTTAGGCTCTATTGCGACGGCGCCCGCGCCGGCGATGCGGAGGCCCAGTACAGCATCGGCTGGATGATTGCCAACGGCCGCGGCATGGCCCGCGACGATGCTCTGGCGGCTTTTTATTTTCAGCTCGCGGCGGCACAGGGGCACGGACCCGCGCAGAAGATGTTGCGCTTCGTCGGGACGGCAACAGCCGAGTTGCCGGCGTGCATGCGGCCACCCCCGTCGGCGGTACGGGACGATGTCGCCGATATTGAATTCGGCAGTGAAAAACAGCGCCTGATGGGCGAGCTGATCCGCAGGCTGGCTCCCGAATACGGCGTCAGCCCACGGCTGGCGCTGGCGGTGGCGCGCACCGAATCGAACTTCAACCCGGCGGCGGTTTCGCACAAGAACGCCCAGGGTCTGATGCAGTTGATTCCGGAAACCGCCGTCCGCTTCAACGTCAAGAAACCCTTCGACCCGGAACAGAACGTGCGTGGCGGGCTCGCTTACCTGCGCTGGCTGCTGGCTTACTTCAAGGGCGACGTGGCACTCGTCGCTGCCGGCTACAACGCCGGAGAAGGCGCGGTGAACCGCTATCTCGGCATCCCCCCGTATCCCGAAACGCGCAACTACGTCAGGCGCATCCTTGAAATGTTCCGCCATCACGAACACCCGTTCGATGCCGCCGTCACCGATCCCTCGCCCGATCTCGGTCAAATTCAGCGCCGCAAGCGCGGGCTCAGGTCATGAGCTGGCGGAATGGCAGCGACTTTGTCGCGGCACTGCCGATCGGCCTGCTGGCCCTGCTGACCCTGCTGACCCTGCTCACAAGCGGGACGGCGGGCGCCGGTCTGCCGGAAACCATCACCCGCATCAAGCCATCGATTGTCGTCGTCGGCACCTTCAACCCCTTGCGCAGCCCGCAATTCCTCATGCGCGGCAGCGGCTTCGCCATCGGCGACGGCAGCCTGATCGCCACCAACGCCCACGTTCTGCCCGCTCCCAAGGACGGAGACATTCCGGACAGCCTGATGGTGCTGACCCGGCAAGGCCCGGAGATGAAGCCGCAGGCAGTCCGTCTGCTGATGAGCGACCCCGATCATGACCTGGCCGTGTTGCGCCTGCTCGGCCCGCCGCTGCCGCCCCTGCAACTGCGGCCTTCGGAAACGGTCCGGGAAGGGCAGGCGGTCGCCTTTACCGGCTTCCCGATCGGCAGCGTCCTGGGCTATTCGCCGGTCACCCATCGCGCGATCATTTCGTCCATCACGCCCATTGCGCTGCCAGGCGGCAATGCACGCGACCTCCGGGACAAATCCATCCGGCGCCTGCGCGGCGGCGCCTATCCGATCTTCCAGCTGGATGGCACCGCCTATCCCGGCAACAGCGGCGGGCCGCTGTACGATGCCGAGAGCGGCGAAGTGATCGGCGTCATCAACATGGTGTTCATCAAGGGAAGCAAGGAGGCCGTGCTGGAAAAGCCATCGGGGATCAGCTACGCGATCCCGGCAAACTTCCTCGCGGAACTGCTCGAAAAAATACGCAACTGAGGGGTGATCTCGATCATGCGCAGCGAAAGATTCATGTGCTGTGCGATTTTGCTTTCAGCGTGCGCCAGAGTTTATGTGCCAGGTGGGGAAACAGCAGATGGGTCGGCATGCGCAGCCAGTGCCCGCGCAAATACAAGACGTTGCCTGCCAGCCAACTGCCCTTGCCCAGAACGCTGGGATGCTTGCCCTGGAACACGCGGAGATAGAGGGCATCGAGGATCCGCAGGGCAGCCCGGCCCGGTGAAGCCGCTTCGAGGAGCCGCTTCAATTCGCCCAGCGCGTCAGGCCTGAGCAATTTGTCGATGTAGCGCACTGCGTAGTAAAGCGGTTTGGACAAACCCATCTGAAAGGCCCGCCGTGCCAGTTCGGCATCGAATCCCGGCTGCTGCCGGAAGTGCTGCAGCAGCTCGGCGATATCGACAAGGTTGCGCAACGCCTGATCGGTTTCGCCTTCGGAAAACAGATGGGTCGCTGCATGCAGGACCATGTCGGACGGACCCAGCACAAGCGCACCAGGAAGCCTGTCGGCAGGAATCGCAGCCTGGAAAAGCGGGGCCGAACAGGCCTGGTATCGAGCGGTCATCGGCGCAATGGCATGGTGCAGGTCTACCGTCGTCCCTCTGCGGATATGCTGCAGGGGCGGAATTTCATGCATCCACTGGCGGTAGTAACGCTGGTCGTATGCATCGTGGTTGTTGCACAGCCACCCGGACAGCATCAGCCGGGTTTCGGCCTCTGCGATGCGGTCCTGCGGCACCATCAGGTCGATATCGGCGAAATGGCGGTGGTTTCCCAGCGGCAGGGATGCCGCGACATAGCCGGCGCCCTTCAGGAATACCGGGGTGATGCCGACCTGCGCCAAGGCATCGCGCAGTTTCCCGCACTCCCAAAGCACCGATGCATTGCGCTGTTCCACGACATTCCGGGCCGCCAGAAAATATTTGGCCGCCTGTTCCGGCGGCCGAACCGCTCCGCCACGAGCAGCAAGGAGGCGCGCGTCCAGCGATGCCAGCAGATTGGCGGAACGCGCCTGACGGAGCGCCAGGCCCCATTCCTCGTCAGTCCAGTTTTGCGCGCCATCCGCTGCAACAAGCGCGCCCAGGAGGAGGTTAGGGTGCTGCATGGTCAGCTGGGGACGCAGCCGAAAGCGCGTCGAGTTGCCGGATTGCCTCGCCCAGGTCGCCATATTGCATCTCGTAGCACGCGCAACGCTCCACGACCGCAACCAGCGCGTTGAAGCCCTTGACGCCCAGCACGGGCAGATTGAAGGCATTTCGCGCGAACTCAACCACCGCCTCGGCCTTGCCGATCGCCTGCAGTTCGAATGCAGCGCCAGACTTGAACTTCGGGAATATCAGCCAGCGCGCCGCAGCACGTACTTCGGCATGCTGCACGCTGAGGCTGTCAGGTTTGAGATGGGCGACGGTGCCTTTGATGGTGTCTGCCACCGGGTCGGTCATCACCGCGGCGGGAAAACGACTTGAAATAACCGAAATGGAAGCGTTCTTGAGGCTGATCGGCCTGACGAAAGGGACCAGTTCGCCCGTCCGCGGATCGATCAGCGCAAGCTCATCGGATAGCAGCCGCCAGCCCGACAGCATCATGGCGGCGCACAGCGTGCTTTTCCCCGCACCGGGAGGCGCAGGCAGGATAATGGCCTGATTCTGCCTGGCAAGCACGGCGCCATGGCACATCAGGAACTGATGGGCGCTGGTCGTCACGCACCAGTTCATCGCCCACTCCAGGAGAGGAAACGCCTGTGCCCGCGGCAGGGGGGCAAACGGCGTATTGCCGTCGAATTCGAGTTTCACCAGCGGATGCACCCAGCGGCGCAGACCACCCACCGGAATCACGGCCAGGTCGAAGTCGATGAAGCTCGCGGGGGGGAGCATTTCGAAATCGGCATAGGCAGTATTCAGGGCCTTTGCGAGCGCCCTGTTTTGCGACCTGACCCTGAAGACAAAGGGCGGCGCATGGAACACCACGCCTGCTCCGCCCAGAAGATGCGGTGGCGCTTCAAACAGCGGTGGCCGTGCCCGCTTGCCCCGATGGGTCTGTGACTGCAGAAATCACCCCGATTTCGATCAATGACGAGATGCACTGCCGGGTCTCGCGCTCAAGTGCCAGCGGGTCGACACCCGGCAACCCGGCAGCCAGCATGTCGAGCAGGCTGCCCAGCTCAAGCCCCGAACCTGGCACCGCCCGAACCAGTCGCGCCGAAAACTCCTGAAGTGCGTGCAGGTCGCCAGTATAGGGGTTAAATACTGTCGCGCTGGCATCGCTCAAAAACCGGAATTCCCAATCTTCAACGATGCGCAATTTCAAACCGGAACCCCCCTACGCCTGCACAAGCCGGCGTCCGGGGACGACGATCGGGTAGATGCTGCAGGCTTCAGGAACCGCTGACCAGGACATCGAGGAATGCGCGCACGGTCTCCCGCGTCCACAGCGTTCCGTTAACCGAATAGGTGCCGCCGCAAAATACCAGCGCCCACATTTTCTGGATCTGCATCACCGTCAAATAAGTCCCGGCATGCCCTGCGCTGACGTCCAGGAGCGCAGAAATCAAATCGCGCGCATAGTGAGCATCCCCGCCCGGGATGACCCCATTCTGTTTTTCGAGGACATCGATCAGGGTCGTGTCGCCATTGATGCCGATCGCCGCGGTACCCGACCCCAGGCAAAAGTAACTCCCGACCTTGGTCGTCCTGGGAACCGGCCAGGCACTGCGATTCTTCCAATAGCCATGCGAATGGCAGATCAGGCGTTCGCCCGGCTTATGGCTCGTGGCCGGATTCAGGGTAATGGAAGTAAAGGCCGATGGACTGACGCAGACTCCCTCTGCCAGGGCGCTGCCGCTTTTCAGCGAGGCAAGCACGGCCCCGGCGCCTCCGCCAACGAGAAGCCGCCTTCTGGTCGACGCCGAGCCGGCCACGGGTGATGGCGGCTGCGGCTCCACCTGGTCAATTCGGTCATGGTCGTTCATGATCTAAACCCCTCAGTTCGAATCATTTCACAGATCAAGCGAGCGAAACAATCCCGATAATTTGGTTATTAATACTTAAGCAAGTTTTGTGCAACCAAATTATTATTTGTATCTTCATGAATAACAACAGTTATTTAAAGCAGCAAAAATGTCCCAGCTTAAAGTGTAAGAAATGCCGACAGTCAGTCCCATTCGATTCGGCCCAACTGCAGAAACGATCCGTCCGTCCGACCTACTGTGCGCCCTTTCCACCCAAAACCACGCCCACCGTCTCGAAGAGGACAACAAGATCCAGCAGCAACGAATGATTCTTCACATAATATAGATCGTACTGCAGCTTTTGCGCCGCGTCGTCAACAGAGGCCCCGTAGTGATAACGCACTTGCGCCCAGCCCGTAACGCCGGGCTTGACGCTGTGACGCACGGCGTAAAACGGGATTTCGTTCGTCAGTTGATCAACGAAAAAGGCCCGCTCGGGGCGCGGCCCCACCATGCTCATGTCGCCGATCAGCACTGAATACAGCTGCGGCAGCTCGTCGATGCGCAGCTTGCGGATGACCCGGCCCACGCGCGTGGTGCGGTCGTCGTTCGAGGTGGCCCAGCGCGGCTTGCCGTCGGCCTCGGCATCGCGGCGCATGCTGCGGAACTTGATGACGTTGAACAGCCGCCCATTGAAGCCGACGCGCTCCTGTCGATAGAGGATCGGAAAGCCATCTTCCAGCACGATCAATATTGCCGTGAGCAGCATGACCGGCAAGGCCAGAATCAGCAGCGCGGTCGCCACAACGCAGTCGAAAACGCGCTTGATGACCGTGCGACCGAGGCCTTGCCTGAATCCGTCGCCAAAGATCAGCCAGCCGGCCTTGAGCGCATCCAGCCGGATCTGGCCCAGCATGCGCTCGTAATAGCTCGACATGTCCATCACCACGCAACCGAACAGCCGGCAGTCGAGCAGTTCGCGCAGGGGCATCTTGCCGCCGCGGCGCTCCTTGACCGCAACCACGATGCCATCGACCTTCAAGGCCTTGGCGGTATCGACCAGGGACAGCGAGCGCGGCAACAGCAATTCGTCCGGGACTTCGACGACCCCGCTGGCCGAGCCGGGATAGAAGCCGACAATCTGGGCGGTCGGGTCTTCTTTGTGCAGCGAGGTGGCAACAGTCTTGGCCTCGCTGCCCACGCCAAACACCAGGATGCGATTGGAAACCGCGGCGTGGGCGCGGCGATGCGAGGCCTGGGCACGGTGCGTCAGGACACCGAACAATGCGGTCATGCCGGAGAGTTCGAAAAGCAGGCGGTTGCCTTCGGCGATGGGCAGCAGGATGAAGATCGCGTACGCCACGGGCACCGAGAGATGCAGCGAAAGCACTACGCGGGCACGGGTACCCTCAACGGTGCGCGAATGGGTACGTTGGTAGAAGCCAAGCCAGGTGTTGATCGCCAGCATGGTCAGGGCCAGGATCAATGAATAAGCGACCACTTCGACCGAATTGACCGGCAACCCGCTGCCTACCCATAGCGCACCAATCAGCACGCCGACGAAGACGAAGCCGAAGTCGAAAACGATTTGCAGCAAGGTGTCCCTGCTGAGAATGCGGCCCAAGGCGGTTGCAGTCAAATGAAGTCCT
>CAYYHO010000003.1:0-2512 GCA_964471725.1 uncultured Methyloversatilis sp.
TGATGACCGGCACGCGCGAATGGGCGGCGAAGCGCTCGATGATCTCCTGCTCGAAGGTGCGGATCATGACGATGTCGCTCATGCGCGAAATCACCTCGGCGGCATCTTCGACCGGCTCGCCGCGACCCAGCTGGGAGTCGCGCGTGTTGAGGTAGATCGCCGCGCCACCGAGCTGGTGCATGCCGGCCTCGAACGAGAGCCGCGTGCGTGTGCTCGCCTTCTCGAAGATCATCACCAGGGTACGGTCGACGAGCGGCCAGTATTGCTGGTAGGCCTTGAACTGCTGCTTGATCTGCCGCGTGCGCTCGAACAGGTAGTCGAACTCGGCGCGCGCAAAATCCCTGAATTGCAGGAAATGCCGCGGGGGGGTTGGTTGCGGGCTCATGGGCAGTCCCTCGTTCCGGAATCAGGCAGCCAGAAATGTTTTCAGCACAGTGGCCAGGGTGTCGACCAGCTCGTCGGCTTCGCCATCCGTCATCACCAGCGGGGGCAGCAGGCGCACCACCTTGTCGGCGGTCACATTGATGAGGATGCCGGCTTCGAGTCCGGCCGCCACCAGGGCAGCGCAGGGGCGGTCCAGTTCGATGCCGATCATCAAACCATTGCCGCGAATGTCGACGAGCCCCGGCAGGCCGTCCAGCCGCTCATGCAGGCGGGCGAGCAGGTGCGCGCCCAGCGCCGTGGCGCGCTCGAGCAGATGGTCATCCTCGATCACGCCCAGGGTCGTCAAGGCTGCCGTGCAGGCGAGCGGATTGCCGCCGAAAGTCGAACCATGATTGCCCGGCTTGAAAATGCCGGCCGCCGGCCCCGCCGTCAGGCAGGCCCCGATGGGCACGCCGGAGCCGAGGCCTTTGGCCAGGGTCATCACATCGGCCTGAATGCCGGCATGCTGGTGGGCAAACCATTTGCCGGTGCGCCCGAGGCCGCACTGGACCTCATCGACCATCAGCAGCCAGCCGCGTTCGCTGCAGATGCGCCGCAGGCCGCGCATGAACTCCGCATCGGCGGCATGAATGCCGCCCTCGCCCTGCACCGGCTCCATCAGGACGGCAACAACATTGGCATTGGTGGCGGCGACCTGCTCGATCGCCGCCAGATCGGCAAACGGCACGCGCACGAAACCGGGCACCAGCGGCTCGAAGCCGGCCTGCACCTTGCGGTTGCCGGTCGCCGACAGGGTCGCCAGCGTGCGCCCATGGAAAGCCTGCTCCATGACGACGATGGCCGGGTTGTCGATATTCTTCTGGTGGCCGAACAGGCGCGCCAGCTTGATCGCCGCCTCGTTGGCCTCGCAACCGGAATTGCAGAAGAACACCTCGTCCATGCCGGACACGGCTGCCAGGCGGTCGGCCAGCGCTTCCTGCTCCCTGACGCGATAAATATTCGAGACATGGATCAGCTTGCCCACTTGCTGACCCAGGGCGGCGACCAGGCGCGGGTGATTGTGCCCGAGGGTGTTGACCGCGATGCCGGCGAGTCCGTCGAGATAGCGCCGACCCTGCTCGTCGTACAGCTGGCAACCGCTGCCATGGGTGAATGCCACGGCCTGCCGGGCATAGTTGTTCATCAGGTGAGACATGCTTTGCTCCGCGATCGATCTTCCGCAGGAATACGGTATTCGTGGTCTAAAAAAAGACGGCGACCTCGTCAGCGGCCGCCGTGCTTGCTGGAAAAGCATAATAAGTGAAAACTTACGGCATGTATAGGCCTTGCACAGGCCTTGCGCAATGCCGGCGGATGCACTGAGCGAGCCACCGGCAATCCAGTTTATAATTATGTCCAAGGTATAAAGGAAACAGTTCGGGATCCGGGTTGAACGATGCATGAAATGTCGCTCGTCGAGGGCGTGCGCGAGTTGATCGAAGCGGCCGCGCTGCGCGAAGGCTTTTCGCGGGTACGCAGTGTCCGGGTGGAGATCGGCGCACTCTCAGGCGTCGAACGCGCCGCTTTCGAATTTTGTTTCGATCTGGCGATGCAGGACAGCCTGGCGGCCGGCGCACGATTGGACATCATCGCCACGCCGGGACGGGGACTTTGCCGGCACTGCGGGCAGGAAGCTGTCCTGGCGGCCATGCATGACCCCTGCGAACTCTGTGGCGCTTATCCGGTCGACATCATTGCCGGGACGGCGATGCGTGTCATCGATCTTGAAGTGGAGTAGATATCTATGTGTACGACTTGCGGTTGCGGCGAAGGCGAAACCAGGGTGGCAGGCAGCCCTTTGTCCTCGGGCATGCATACCCACGCGGATGGCACCTCACACAGCCATGACCACAGCCATGGCTACACGCCGGCCGCCGGCCGCCGCGTCAGGCTCGAGCAGGACATCCTGGCGAAGAACAATGCCTATGCGGCGCAGAATCGCGCCTGGCTGGCGGCCCGCGGCATTTTCGCGCTCAACCTGGTTTCCAGCCCCGGCTCGGGTAAGACCACGCTGCTGGTCAAGACCATCGAAGCCTTCCAGCGCCGCATCGGGAGTTCGGGAAAACCCGCCATCGCCGTGATCGAAGGC
>CAYYHO010000003.1:2566-28738 GCA_964471725.1 uncultured Methyloversatilis sp.
ACACCGGCAAGGGCTGCCATCTCGATGCCCATATGGTTGGCCATGCCCTGGAGAAGCTGCTGCTCGAGGAAAGCAGCGTGCTGATGATCGAGAACGTCGGCAACCTGGTCTGCCCCGCTGCCTTCGACCTCGGCGAAGCCGGCAAGGTGGTGATTCTTTCGGTGACCGAAGGCGAGGACAAACCGCTCAAGTACCCCGACATGTTCCGCGCCGCCCGCCTGATGCTGCTCAACAAATGCGACCTGCTGCCTTATCTGCACTTCGACACCGAGCAGGCCATCGCCTACGCCCGCCGCGTCAACCCGGACATCGAGGTGCTGCGCGTCTCGGCCGCCAGCGGCGCGGGCATGGATGCCTGGCTGGCGTGGATTGAAAGCGGCGTTGCCGCCGCGGCGCGGCAGCGGATCGACACAGCCGCAACCCGTGCGAACGGCAACGCGGCCGGCAACACATCGGAGCCGCACCGGCCGGACCGTGCCTGAAGCCCTCAGTATCCGCATCGGCGGCGTCGTCCAAGGGGTGGGCTTCCGGCCCTTCGTCTGGCGGCTTGCCAGCGAGCTCGGCATTGCGGGCTGGGTCAGAAACGCTGCTGGCGGCGTCGAGATCCACGCCGAAGGCACGGCGACGAAGCTGAAGCTGCTCCAGGAACGACTCCATGAAGAACCCCCCCCGCTCGCACGCATCGACAGCATCACCGCGCAGCCGGCCAGCCTGGCATGCCTGACGGGATTCAACATCGTCGCCAGCGGCGGCGGTGAACTCACCACCGCGATCGGCCCCGACACCGCGCCCTGCCCCGCCTGCCTGGCAGAACTGTTCGACCCCGAAAGTCGGCGCTGGCGACACGCCTTCATCACCTGCACACATTGCGGCCCCCGCTTCACGGTGACCTATCGGCTGCCCTACGACCGGCCCCAGACCAGCATGGCGCCCTTTCCGCTCTGCCCGGCCTGCCAGCTTGAATACGCAAACCCGGCCAACCGGCGCTTTCATGCCGAAACCACCTGCTGTCCGGACTGCGGTCCGCGTCTGGCTTTGCTGGATGCGGCAGGCGCCCCGCTGGCAGGAGATCCGATCGCCGCGACGCTGGCCCTGCTCCGCTCCGGAAAAATCGTCGCCATCAAGGGCCTCGGCGGATTTCATCTGGCCTGCGATGCACACGCTGCCGCCGCCGTAGCCGGACTGCGCGCCCGCAAGCAGCGCGAGGAAAAACCGTTTGCGCTCATGATTGCCGCCGTCCCGTCAGCGCCGACTTTTGTCTCGCTCGGCGCCAGCGATGCCCTGCTGCTGGAGAGTCCGCAACGGCCGGTCGTGCTGGCGCCCAAGCGACCTGGCGGCGATCAGCGATTGCCCGGCATTGCGCCCGGCCTGGCCGAGTTCGGCCTGATGCTGCCCGCCACGCCGATCCAATACCTGCTGTTTCATGAGGCGGCGGGCCGCCCGGCCGGCGCCGACTGGCTGAAGGAGCCACAGCCGCTGGCGCTGGTGATGACCAGCGCCAATCCGCATGGCGAACCGCTGGTGACCGACAATGAGGAGGCATTGGCACGCCTCGCCGGCATCGCCGATGCCTTCCTGCTGCATGACCGCGCCATTGCCGTGCGTTGCGACGACAGCGTGCGGCGCGGCTCAGGGATGGTACGGCGGGCGCGCGGCTACACCCCCGCGGCCATCAGGCTGCCCCAGAAAGGTCCGGCATCGGTATTGGCCGTCGGCGGCTGGTTCAAGAACACGATCTGCCTTACGCGCGGCAGGGAAGCCTTCGTCTCGCAGCATGTCGGCGATCTCGACAATGCAGCCACCTGCCATTTCTTCGAGGCAACCGTCGCCCATCACTTGCACATGCTGGAGGTCGCACCCCTGGCCGTGGCGCACGACCTGCACCCGGATTTCCACTCGACCCGGTTTGCCAGGCAGTTTTCTGAACAGCACGGCATCCCGGCACTGGGCATCCAGCATCACCACGCCCACATTGCCGCCATTTGCGCCGAACAGGGCATCGACAAGCCGGTGCTCGGCCTCGCCCTCGATGGCGTCGGCCTGGGCAGCGACGGCACGGCCTGGGGCGGGGAATTGCTGCACGTCGACGGCAGCCACTGCCGGCGGCTCGGTCATTTCCTGCCCCTGCCCCTGCCCGGCGGCGATGCTGCAGCGCGCGAACCCTGGCGCATGGCGGCTGCAGTGCTGCATCTGCTCGGTCGCAACGAAGCCATCGCCCGACGCTTCGCCACGGAACCGGCGGCCCCGACGCTGGCGCAAATGCTTGCGCGCGGCATTAACTGCCCGCTGACCTCCAGTGCCGGCCGCTACTTCGACGCGGCAGCCGGTCTTCTCGATTTGCAACAGCGCTGCAGTTACGAAGGACAGGCGGCCATGCAACTGGAGGGATTGGCCGCGCATCATGGACCGGCGGCACCCCTGACGGGCGGCTGGCGCATCGACGCGCGGAATGTCCTCGACCTGCGCCCCCTGCTGCACGCACTGGCGAGCAGCGCACCGGATCGGCGCGCCTACGGAGCGGCACTGTTTCATGCCACCCTGGCGGAGGCGCTGTTCGACTGGCTTGAGCAGGCAAGCGCGGCGACCGGCGTCACCCAGGTCGTCGGCGCCGGCGGCTGTTTCCTGAATCGGGTATTGTCCGCCTATTTGCGTATCGGCCTGCCACAGCGCGGACTCGGCTTCATCGAAGCGCGCGACCTGCCCCCCAACGACGGCGGCCTGTCGCTGGGACAGGCCTGGATCGCCTCACAGCTATTGGAGAAATAACATGTGCCTCGCAATTCCCGCCCAGGTCGTCGAAATCGGCGCGGCGGATTCTGCCATCGTCACCCTCTCCGGCGTACGCAAGCAAATTTCGCTGGCCCTGGTGGACGATGTCGCGGTCGGCGACTACGTCATCGTCCATGTCGGTTTTGCCCTGAACAAGCTCGACACCGAAGAAGCGGAGAAGACTCTGGCGCTGTTCGCCACCATGGGCAACGAGGCGACGGCGGGAAGTCCGGGCTAGCCGCGCTCCTGCTCGAACCAGGCCAGGCGATCCTTCAGCCTGACCACTTCACCGACGATGATCAGCGTTGGGGCGTGCAGCTTGGCTGCCTCGGCGAGTCCTGGCAACGTGGCGAGGGTGCCGGTCACCGTGCGCTGATCCGGCGTGGTGCCTTGCTGCACGATGGCGGCGGGCCAATCCGGCGGCAGGCCATGCGCGACCAGCTGCTCGCACAGGTAGGAAAGGCCATGCAGCCCCATGTAGATGATGACGGTCTGACGCCGGCGGGCCAGCCCGGGCCAGTCCAGGTTCATGCTGCCGTCCTTGAGGTGGCCGGTAACGAACACGCAGGCCTGGGCATAGTTGCGGTGGGTCAGGGGAATCCCCGCATAGGCCGCCACGCCGGCTGCAGCGGTGATGCCCGGCACGACCTCGAAGGAAATGCCGTTTTCCTTGAGCGTTTCTACTTCTTCGCCGCCACGACCGAAGGTGTAAGGATCGCCGCCCTTCAGGCGTACGACACGCTTGTGTTGTTTGGCGAGCCTGACCAGCAGCAGGTTGAGGTCGTCCTGCGGCACGGCATGGTTGCCACGCTGCTTGCCGGCGTACATACGCTCCGCAGCGGGATTCACCAGGTCGAGAATCGACTGCGAGACAAGATTGTCATAGACCAGCACATCGGCTTCGCCGATGATGCGCAATGCACGCAGCGTCAGCAATTCCGGGTCGCCCGGCCCGGCGCCAACCAGGTACACCGTGCCGGGCGCAGTCGGGCCACGCGACGGGTAATCGGGCAGGGGAACGCTCATCTCAGCCGCACCCGCCGCCCGAACCGCCATTGCCGCCGCAGGATCCGCATCCGGAACTGCGACTGCCACAACCGCCAGCTGCTGGCTGGGCTTCGTTCGGATTGATGAAAATGAACTGGAATTCGCCTGGTTTGAGCTCGACGAAATCGAGTGTCGCGCCCTGCAGCAGATCTTTGCTGCGGGGTGAAATCAGCAGGGTAACTCCGCAGGTTTCCACCACCACATCACTCTCGCGCTCCGCATCGAAGCCCATGCCGTAGGCAATTTCGCCATCTTCGATCTTGGCGGCAATGCGCAAACAGGGCAGTTCCTCGGGGTCGTCCTGTTGCGAGATGGCGATCAGTATCTGTTCGGCAGCTTTGGGAGTCAGGTTAAGCATGTCGTGTCTCTCGTTTGGTGGATGCTGCCCGGCGGGCACGGGCAAATTGAACAAAACGTGCCGGCCAGTCACAACCAGCGGTGGCACGCAAGTGTGTATAGGAAGCAAGCAGGTTGTGCTTGACGATGCCGTCATGACGACCATCGACTCCATGACCGCGCTTGACGGTATAGGCATACCGGGTATCGGCCGGCAAGCCCTGGATGTCGGAATAATGGAATTCGTGGGCATGCAATTCAGCCGCGGGCCGGGCGGCATCGCCACCGACTGCCGCTTGCCAGGGGTGCGCATCGGTAGGTTGCAGAATCACGTAACCACGGCCGACAGGCTTGTCGTTCATCGTCACGTCGCCGTCGATGACGCCAACCATTGGATGCAGCTTGTCATGCCAGGCAATATTTCTGGACAGGTACATCAAGCCGCCGCACTCGGCATAGGCAGGCAGTCCGGCTTCTATCGCCATGCGGATATCAGCGCGCAGGGCGGTGTTGGCGGACAGCTCGACCAGGAATGATTCGGGGAAGCCGCCGCCGATGAACAGGGCATCGCAGGACGGCAAACGGGAATCCTTGAGCGCATCGAAGGGAAGCAATTCTGCGCCGGCGGCAACCAGGGCTTCCAGGTCGTCGGTGTAGTAGAAGCCGAAAGCGGCATCCTGGGCAATGGCAATGCGCACCCCCTGCCCGTTAAAGACGGGAACAGAATTTTGCGTGGCCAATGTGCGATCCGTGGCGGTAACCGCAAGCAAACGATCGAGATCGACTTGGCTGGCAACGCGCCCGGCAATGTTGTCTATCAGGGTACCGGCTGCGGCAGCCTCGTTCGCTGGCATCAGGCCAAGGTGGCGCTCCACCAGGGCCAACTGGGCATCTTCGAGTATTGCACCGAGCACCGGCACATCCGTGTAATGCTCGATCGCTGCACGCAGCTTGCTTTCATGGCGACGTCCGCCCAAGCGGTTAAGTATGACCCCGGCTATACGTAGGTTGCGGTCGAAAGCTTGATAGCCCAATATCAGCGGTGCAATGCCGCGTGTCATGCCCCTGGCGTCGAGCACCAGGACAACCGGGATATCCAGCAGGCGCGCCAGTGCGGCATTGCTGTTGCTGCCGTCCAGGGCCAGCCCATCGTAAAGGCCGTGATTGCCCTCTACGAGACAGACATCGGCATCGCCACCCTTTGCGAACTGGGCACGGATTTCCGCGTCCGGCGAAAGAAAGAAGTCGAGATTTCGACAACCACGACCGGCAGCGCGGCCGAGCCAAAGGGGATCGATGTAATCCGGCCCCTTCTTGAAGGGTTGTATCGAAAGACCGCGTTGCCGCAAGGCAGCGGTCAGTCCGATACTGATTGTGGTTTTACCTGATGACTTGTGGGCGGCGGAAACGAGAAAGCGATGCATGTAAACCGTAGCGAACGCCTAGATGCTCCGCCGTCAGCATGAGTCAGTCGTGCAGATAACCGGCCGATTTCAACTTGGCCAGATCATCCTGCGGCATGAATCTAAGGACACGCACCCCGACGAGCGTCGCCGTGAAGGCAATCGCAACACCTCCCAGAGACAACAGAATCTCGGGCAGGCTCGGCGTGTAGCTGTCGATCTTGCCGTCAAAGAAGCTGCTGGTAACCTGCATGCCGGGGAAAATCTCCATCGGATAGGCTTGCCCGCCGATAATGAAGACGAACAGGAGGAACAGCCCGCCAACGATGACCAGGAATGAAGCGGCTGTCGCAGACCCCTTGACGTCGCTCAAACTCGGGACGTAAAGCAGCAGCAGCGGGACGACCGTGCCGATCAGGATATAGCCGCCCCAGAACAGCAGCGGGAATACCCCTCCGCTCACCAGGATGAACTGGGTGAACTCGACCTGCTTGGCGTAATAAACGTTGGTCAGATGATAAACCACCACGAAGTAGAACACCGCCGCGATGAACAAGCCCAGAAGGTTCTTCATGCGCGCACGGATTTCCGGATGCAATTGCATGTTCGCCCGGGAATACATGATCTTCTGCGTGATCAGGAAGATGGCCAGCCCCCAGGCGAAAGACATGATGATGAACATGGGGGCGAGGATCGCCGACTGATAGGCTTGGCGGGCAATGATGAAACCGAAGATCGAGCCGGTACCGGTGGTCATGATCAGGCGCCAGATGAACGCAGCGATACCAACCGGTTTCGAATAGCTATTCATGCTGCGATCCAGCAGCGTCCAGACGTACAAACCAACCAGTCCGAAGAAGACCGGATAGAGAATCATGTTCCACCCGAAAACCGAAGTCAGGTTGACATGCGTCATGGCGATGATGACCCGATCCGCGCGCCCCAGATCGAGCATGATGATGGCGAGTCCGGCTGCCAGAAGGACAATTGCCAGCAGACCTGACAACGGGGCGCGCGGCTTGTAAGCTTTCTTGCCGAACACCGAACCGATCGAGGCAACGTTCAGCACACCGGAAGCTGCGACGATCAGGAAAATGCCGAAAACATGCGGCAGGCCCCAGAATATCTGGTTGTTCATTCCCGATACATGATGACCCATGTGCTCCATGTAAAAAGCCGCGGCGACGCCGATGGCACTGACCAGCGCGCCCATCGCCAGAGCGAGATAAAACGACCGACCTGTTGCGTTGATAGGTTGCTCGATCATCATGGCTTCAGATTCCTTGGTAGCGAACGCCAATATTCAGCTTGAGGTCGGCGCGAACTTGGGTTGTTTTGACCTGCGCGATGCGCTGCGAGATCTCGCTGTTCGGGTCGTTGAGGTCGCCAAAAAGCATGGCATTGTGATCTGCCTTGGCGCAAGCTTCGACACAGGCTGGCGTTTCACCCCGGTCAACACGTTGCACACAGAAAGTGCAGGACTCGACGCAACCCTGTCCGCGGGGAACCTCAGGGTTCTGCTCGGTCAGCGTCACATGCACGAAAGAGCGGGCCTTGTAGGGGCAAGCCAGCATGCAGTAGCGGCAGCCGATGCAGGTATGACGGTCCACCAACACGATGCCGTCGGCCCGCTTCATGGAGGCACCGGTGGGGCAAACATCGACGCAAGGGGGATGTTCGCAGTGCTGGCACATCATTGGCAAGGAATGTTCCTGGCCGGTTTTCGGATTCTTGAGCTCGATCTTGCGGATCCACTGAGAAGCCTGGCGAGCATCCTTGAGCGTCTCGTTGATGCCATTCTCCTTGTTGCAGGCTGTCACACACTCATTGCAGCCATTGCTGCACTTGGTGGTATCGATCAACATGCCCCAGCGCACCTTGCTGGAAGCACCCTGGCTCGGGGCATTGGCCTGGGAAACCTGGACCAGATGGATGCCCGGAGCAATGGCAGCAACACCGAGTCCGGCCGCACCCACTGCAGCCGCGCCCAGGAAACCACGTCTGGATTTATCGTTGGCTTGTGTCATGGCTTGATTCCTGCAGCTTTGTGACCCGCCTTGGGTTGGTGGCATTGCCAGCAATCGACCTTGACCGCGGCATACGCATGGCAACTTTCGCAAAAACCATCCTTGCCCAGTACTGAGCCGGTCGTTTTGCTGGCATGACAGTTGACGCAGGCGATCAGGCTGGCCTTTTCGCCACGGATGCCCTGACGCAGGCTGCGGTCGCGCTGATGACTCAGCATGTTCATGTGGTTGAGACGGATTTCCTCGGCCGGGGCGATACAGTCACCCGAACTCTCAACCTTGATCACAGGCTTGGGTACGCCGGCGGCATGCACCGCGAGCGACGCGACCGCTCCCATTATCAGAAAAGTTATCAACGCAAGCAGTCGCACCGTCTGTCTCCTGTTCCTTGATCAAGCGCCAGATGTCACTCGCCCAAACCCATTTGGATATAACCGGTCGGGCAAACATCACGACAGATGTGGCAGCCAATGCACTTGTCGTAGTCGGTCGTCACGTAGCGCCCGGTCATCGCTTCTGTTTTCTTGACGCGGGATACCGCCGTCTGCGGGCAATACACCACGCAGTTGTCGCATTCGAAGCACAAACCGCAACTCATGCAGCGCTTGGCTTCGGCGACAACCTGCTTGTCATCCAGAGCCTCGAGTCGCTCCTCAAAGTTGCCCAGCGCCGACTCCTTGTTCAGATGCGTGATATGGCGCTTGTTGCGCGGCGTATATTGGAAGTGCCCCAGGAAGAGTTCCTTGTGCGTGATCACGTAGCGATCCGAACGGTTGTCGTAGTTATGCACAGCGCCTTTGGAGGTGTTGGTGCCGCGCAAGGGCTCCTTGATCTCCTCGAGTGCAACCCCTTTTTCGACATACTTGCGCATCAGGTCGAAGACATGCACGTCGATCTTCGGACGCCGCGGAGCATCGGCGCCGCTCGTCAGGAACTGATCTATGCCGTCTGCGGCAATCGCACCATGACCGATGGCAGTGGTCAGCAGGTGCGGACGGATGACGTCGCCCCCGGCGAAAACGTTGTTCTGGCCCTGAACCTTGTAACTGCGATCGGCAGTGACGCCACCCTTGCCATTGTCGAACTCTTCGAGACCCTTGAAGTCGATCATCTGGCCGATCGCGGAAACGATCAGGTCGGCGGGCAGGTCTTTTTCGCTACCCTCGATTTTCTTGATTTCGAGTTTGGGGCCGACCATCTTGGCCTCGCACTGACAGACGCGCAAGGCAGTCGCGCGGCCATCGGCGCCCTTGACGACGGCCACCGGCATCCAGCCGCCCATGATCGCGATACCCTCGGACTCGGCGTGTTCGATCTCGCCTTTGCTGGCCAGCATCTTGTCGATCGGAAATACGGAAGTCAGGACGACATCAGCGCCCTTGCGCGCAGAGATATCCGCAACATCCTGGGCCAGTTGTCCCGCAATGGCGGAATCGAAATCGGTCGGATTGGCGCTTTCGATATGGCCGAGGCGGCGGGCAACCGTGGCGACGTCGATGGATGTGTCGCCACCGCCGACGACGACCACATTACGGCCCACATTCTTGAGGCGGCCATCGTTGAAGGCCTTCAGGAAGGCGGCAGCGGTAACTACGTTGCTGGTGTTTTCAGCGCCTTCGGCCGGCAGGGCCCGACCGCCCTGGGCGCCGAGCCCCAGGAATACTGCGTCGAAATCCTTGCGAATTTGCTCCATGGGGATGTCAACGCCGACCTTGGTTTTCAGCTTGGCAACCACACCCAGGTTCAGGATGCGCTGAATTTCCGCGTCCAGAACGTTGCGCGGCGTGCGATAGCCTGGAATACCGTAGCGCATCATGCCACCGAGGGCTTCGTGCTCATCGAAAATCGTGACGCTGTGACCTTTGAGAGCCAGCTGATAGGCTGCGGAAAGACCGGCAGGTCCGCCACCCAGCACGGCAACCTTCTTTCCGGTTTGTTTTGCGGGCTTGATGAACTGCAGATTGTTCTTGATCGCATACTCGCCAAGGTAGTGCTCGACGGAGTTGATGCCGACGTGATCTTCGACCTCGTTGCGGTTGCAGCCCGATTCGCAGGGTGCCGGGCAGACGCGCCCCATCACGGCGGGGAGCGGATTGGCTTCGGTAAGACGCCGCCATGCGTACTCTTCCATCGGCATGACGGGTTTGCCATCGGCGCCAACCGGCGGCTTTTCGACGCCACGGACGATGTTCAAGTAACCGCGGATGTCCTCGCCCGAGGGGCAGGAGCCCTGACAGGGCGGTGTTGACTGCACATATGTAGGACACTTGTATGACCAGCTGGACTGGAATATTTTGTCCTGCATGCGCTTGTATTCGGGCGCCTCGCCATCCTTGAACTTGCGGAAGGTCAACTTTTCGGTCTGGGTTTCAGTGGTCGCTGACATATTCTTCTCCGTAGTAATTGTTTTAATCTCGTTTTACTGCTCGCCGCCAAGGCGAATGGCAGTACTGACTAACTGGTGCACGCCGCCTACCACTCTCATGTTGAAGCCATAGTAGGGGAGCACCTTGGTAAATTGAGCCTTGCAGATCGCGCAGATGGTCGCCATGAAATTGACGCCATGGGAATCGGCGACCTGCTTCAGGGCCTCCATGCGCGGGAACGCTCCCTTGACGCGCAATTCGATCAGGTCGTCCGTCAGCACGCCGCCACCGCCACCGCAGCAGAAGGTGCTCTCGCATATCGTGTCGGGCGCCATGTCGACATATTTATTGGCCACCGCCTTGATGATGTTGCGCGGAATTTCGAATTGGCCTCCCGGATAGTCACCCATCCGCGAAGCGCGAGCGACGTTGCAGGAATCGTGGAAGGTGACGACACGGTGGTCGTTGGCCTCCTTGTCGAATTGAAGCCGACCTTGCTGGATCAAATCCCAGGTGAACTCGCAGATGTGGGAAGGCTGTTTGTAGCGGGGGTCGAGTTGATTCTGGAGTTCGACAGCAAACGGATCGTTTGCCCCTGCGCCCAAACCGGACAGCGTGTTCCAGAAAGCATAGGCAACCCGCCAGGCATGGCCGCATTCACCGACAACGATGCGCTTGACGCCAAGCTCGAGCGCAGCCTCACGAACCCGCATGGCAACCTGGCGCATATGCTCGTAGCTGCCATTGAAAAGTCCGAAGTTACCGGCCTCGGAAGCGTAGGATGAAAGTGTCCAGGAAATTCCCGCGGCATGGAATACCTTGCCGTAACCGATCAGGCTCTCGATGTGGGGTTCAGCAAAGAAGTCAGCCGATGGGGTTACCAGCAAAACCTCGGCCCCCTTGACGTTCAGGGGATACTTGATATCGAAACCGGTATCCTCTTTTACATCCTCCTCCAGCCCCTCCAGGGTATTTTCCAGCGCAGGACCGGGCAGGCCCAGGTTGTTACCAATCTTGTTAAGCTTGACAATGATTTCGTTCGAATATTTCTGGCCATATCCCACCGAGTCCAGAATGTGGCGGGCAGCCATGGTGACTTCAGCTGTGTCGATCCCATACGGGCAAAACACCGAACAGCGACGGCATTCGGAACACTGCCAGAAATAGGAAAACCATTCGTCAAGAACATCCTTGGTCAGGTCACGTGCGCCTACCAAGCCTGGAGCCAACTTGCCGGGCAAGGTGAAATAGCGGCGATAAACGCTTCTCATCAACTCCTGGCGCGCCACCGGCATGTTTTTCGGATCGCCGGAACTGATGAAGTAATGGCACTTATCGGTACATGCGCCGCAATGCACGCATGAATCCATGAAAACTTTTAGCGAACGGTACTTGCCCAGCAACTCTCCGAACTTGCCGATTGCTCTGTCGTGCCAGTCATCGACCAGCTTGACAGGGAAACCCATATCGGCCTGCACTTTTTCGTTGGCGACGAAGGGCTTGGAATGCGCCATGGCACCGGGAACCAACGCCGGCACACTAGGAAACTCACGGAACTCCGGAATCTTGAATTCAAGGTCAGCCATGTCAGTTCTTCTCGATCTGGGCGGCCCACGGCGCCAGATGGCGGAGCTCGCGGGGATTGTCGGCCTGGTTGCGGGTCGGGCTGAAGAATACGCCTGGTGCATGCAGCAGCTTGCTGATCGGGAAGATGATCATCAATACTGCAACGAGGAGCAAATGGACGTACAGGCCAACATGTTCTGGCAAGGGCTGTAAGTCAAACATCATGAGACCGAGGAAGAAAGCCTTCACGGCAGTGATGTCGGTATGCATGAAGAACTTGATGCCAAGGCCCGACAGAGCGATCAGCAGGAGAAGCGCAAGCATCAAGTGATCGGACGGAGTGGAGATGTAACGAATCCGTTCGACGAAGATTCGGCGGAACCACAGGCCTGCCAGGCCAGCGGCCATGGCAAAGCCGGCATACATCCCGAATGGCTGGATGAAAACGACCCAACTCCAGACGGGCTCGGTGAAATAACGCAGGTGGCGCAGGAGCACGAGCAGGAGCGCCATGTGGAATATCCAGCCAAACAGCCATATCCACAAGTTACCTTTGAACAGGCTCTCGAAAAACACCACTTCGCGGGCCATGCGAAAGGCCACGCCACCTTTGGTGGTCGGCGCTGGAGTCGTGGGGATCGACAGCGGGGCCGGCGTACGGGCGAAATCGTAGATCTTGTAAGCCACCCCCACAATAAAAATTGCAAAGGCAGCGTAAAACAGGATCGCGAAGAACATTGTCATTGGTCGTGCACCACGGCAAACACAGCGTTCAGACTCGCGACACAAGCCGGCGGACTGCCGTGACAAACCAGGTTTGCCAGCGGCTCCGAAGGCGTGTCACATCATGGATTCTTGAAACAGGACGGCCCATTGGCCATGTGCCATCCTGTTTGCCACGGAAACGTTTATACGCAGCCGGTGGGTTTTGGCAGACCGGCGATTTTGCAAGCCTGCTTGGCTGGGCCATAGGGGAACAACTCGTACAGATACTGGCTGTTACCCTTGTCTGCACCAAGCTTCTTGCCAATCGCCTTGGTCAGGACGCGTACCGCGGGAGCAATCTGGAACTCGGTGTAGTAGTCGCGCAAGAAGTTGATCACTTCCCAATGCGCTTCAGTCAAATTGATGCTTTCTTGCTGGGCAAGAAAGTTCGCCACATCTTCGTTCCAATCGCCAAGGCTGACCAGGTAGCCTTCTTCGTCGGTCTCGTAGGACTTGCCATTAACTTCTAAGCTCATGTTTTTCTCCTGATTAATTGATATCTGAAATTGTTAAAGCCACGATTGGCATGTCTTGTTGTCTGCAACGAGGTCGACAAAACCTGCGTAATCCACTTGCGTAACGCCATCGAGGATTCTGTCGGCAATGCCGCGTGCCTCGATATCCGGTGTCAGAGCATAAACTTTGAATTTGCCCTGTGCGGCTTTGATTTTGGCCTCCGCGGCGCCGCCTTTGGCAGCAGCGTAAACGCCATCCTCAATCAGAAGTATCGCGCCTTCACCAGTTTTAAGCAACGAATCAAGTGCAGGACGATCGTAGGGGGACTTGTTGATGATATGCAACATGTTATTTCCTCAGAACGACAGAATTACGTCCTGCTCCTCCATCCGCTTGCCTATTTCGGCACGGGAGAGCACCTCGACTGGAACAGTCAAATCATCGACAGTAAGACCGCGCTCTGCCAACGACTCCTGGTCAACATAAAGCTTGGTGACATCGTAATCTTCCAGTGCACCGAAAGTCTTTTCAAATGCCTTGATTTCGACGCCTTTGGTCTGATGTCCCTTTTTGAGCTGGAACACACCATCGTCAAGAAAAGCCATCGATACATCCTGCTCGAAGGCGGCCGCGATCAGAACAACCTCCAATGCCTCCCAACCGTAAATGGAACCGTATGGCGCCTTGCGGTTGACGATCATGAATTGTTTTGTGGTCATGGTTTCGTCTTTCCTCAGTCGCCAAACACAACAAGCCGGTCAGCCTGGATACCCGCCTCGATCAACTGACCAAGACCTGAAATACGGAAGCCCGGCGCCAAATTGGTTGCGTCCTTGCCATTGCGCTTCATTTCGCCTTCGTCGACGATGCCGCGGCGCTGCGCAGCAGCGACACAAACGACCATATCGAGGTTGTGCTGCTCGGCCAACTGCGACCAGCGCTTGACGATATTTCTATCGTCCTGCGGCGGAGTGGTCAGACGAGTGGCATTGTTCACGCCATCATGATAGAAAAACACACGGAAAATCTCGTGGCCTTTGGCCAACACCGCCTGAGCAAACTGGAAGGCGGTGTCGGAGGCCTGGTGCGTGTAGGGACCTTCACTGACCAAAATTGCGAACTTCATCGCCTCATCATCCTTAGAAACGCAGGTGAGCAGAAGCGTTGAGCGTGGTCCGGCTGCCGCGCCAATCGTCAATCATGTACTTGGTGAATGGCAGTCCGGTTTTTTCGAAGAAACGCGACCAACCAATGCGATCGATCCAGTCGGCCATACGCTCCCAGGGACGTGCATCGGCCTTGTAAGTCATGAGGATGTTCTTGACGATCGCATTGACTTCGGGCCAGCGCGGGGCATTGTTCGGCAGGCCAGCTGCGACCAGCTTGTGGAAAGTCGGCTTGGAACGCGCATTCGAGTTTTTGCCGCCAACCCAGATCGCCAGTTTCGAGTGCTCGGGATCGTTGATCTGCATCGGGGGACAAGGGGGGTAGCAAGCGCCACAGCAGATGCACTTCTTCTCATCGACTTCGAGAGAAGGCTTGCCATTGACCAAGGCCGGACGAATGGCTGCTACGGGGCAGCGTGCCACCACGGTCGGGCGCTCGCAGATGTTCGCAACCTGCTCGTGATTGATCTTGGGCGGCTTGGTATGCTGAACGATGATTGCGATGTCGGCCTGGCCACCGCAGTTGATCTCGCAGCAGGACGTCGACAATCTCACCCGGTTTGGCATTTCTTCGTGCTTGAACTCATGGTACAGCTCGTCCATCATCGACTTGACCACACCGGAAGCATCGGTGCCGGGAATGTCGCAATGGAGCCAGCCCTGGGTATGGGAAACCATCGAAACCGACGGGCCCGTGCCGCCGACCGGGAAACCATTCTTTTCCAGTTCCTCGATCAACGGTGCAACCTTGGCTTCGGATGAAACCATGTACTCGATGTTGGAACGAATGGTGAAGCGCACGAAACCCTCGGCGAACTTGTCGCCGATGTCGCAAAGTTTGCGCAAGGTGTAGTGGTCCATCTGGCGCTGGGTGCCCGCGCGCACCGTCCACACCTCGTCCCCCGAATGGGACACGTGGTGCAAAACGCCGGGGCGCGGACGGTCGTGATACTTCCAGTTACCGTAGTTGGCGACGAACTTCGGATGCAGGAATTTCTTGTTATCGAGAAAACCCTCGACTGGTTTACGCGGTGCTGCTTGAGCTTGAGCCATTTGAGATTGTCTCCGTCTCTAATTTAGTGATTTTTCTATCAGGCGGCCGCTTTTTTGGCGTTGATGCGCGCCACTTCGTCGTCCCAGCCACCGGTATTGACATAGGGATTGGTGCGCGGGTTATTCACCATGTTGGCATCAACCTCCAGGCCGATACCTTCAAGGAAGTTTGCCAGGCCAATACGCTCGATCATCTCGCCGGTACGCTCGTGCTCGAGTGCGTTTTCCGCGAAGAAATCGATAATCGTCTGCGCCAGCTCGACCAGTTTGTCGTAACCATCTCCGGCCTTGAGATCAAAGAAGGGAACAACCACGGTTCCCATCAAGGCGCCGATCTTGAGATGGTTCTTGCCGCCCACCAGAATCGCCGCACCCTTGTCCTTGCCGGCCGCCAGCGCGCCCGTCATGACGTTGATGCAGTGCATGCAGCGGACGCAATCCTTGTTGTCGATTTCCAGGGCCTGGCTGTCGCTGAGCTTGACGCTGGTGATGTGCGCATCCTTGCTGACGGCGCCGGCATCCTTGATCTGGATGGCGCGGCTCGGACACATGCCGATAACGTCATTGACGAGCTCGTTCATGCCATGCTTTGCAAACCAGGCACGCGCCAGCTTTTCATCGGTGCGCATATTGTCGCGCCAAGTGCCGATGATGGCCATGTCAGAACGGCAGATGGAGTTCATGCAGTCGTTCGCGCAACCGGAAATCTTGAACTTGAATTTGTAGGGCAATGCAGGGCGATGGATGTCGTCCAGGAATTGGTTCGTAATTTGATGATGCACCTTCGCCTCATCGAAGCAGGACTGCTCGCAGCGCGCTGCACCGACGCAGGACATGACGGTACGCACGGAGGGACCAGCGCCACCCATGTCGAAGCCCAATTTGTTGAATTCATCCCAGGCGGGCTGCACGTTTTCACTGGTGCACCCCTGCAGCATGATGTCACCGGTTTGCCCGTGCAGCGCAATCAGTCCGGAACCATACTTCTCCCAAATATCGCAAAACTGGCGCAGGGTATTGGTGTCATAGTGCATGCCGGCGGGCGGCATGATGCGGATGGTGTGGAATTCGGCAGCATCCTTGAACTTGGCGGCGCCATTCTCGTCCTTGATCTCGGTAAAGCGCGGAATGACGCCACCGCCGTATCCGATCACACCCACCGTGCCGCCCTTCCAGTAACCTTTGCGGGTCTTGTAGGAATGCTCGAGGTGCCCAAGAACATCGACGACATAATCCTTGTCCTTGGCGAGACGCTTCAAGCCGGTGATAAAGCTCGGCCAGGGGCCGCTCTCGAGTTGGTCAAGCAAGGGGGTTGCATGAGGCTGTTTGGCCATGTTATCTCCTCTTCGTGGCTGTTGGGGAACTGATCGCACAGCTTGCGTCCAGCACCGGAATGTTGCGCATTATCGATTTGTGCTGGTCGGCACGCCATACTTCCGAAGAGTAGACTAACCTCATTTGAAGGATTAATGCACCTACCCTAAAGAGTTATCCTCTCTCACTCCCAGCAGGCTATGGTCACCCGCATCTTGCAATGCGATAGTCTGACCACATTATTAGCGGTTAGATAATTTACAGATACCTGCGATGTGATCTGCGGGTATATGAATAGCGGTTTCCGTTTCTAACCTACCATATCGACCGTGGACAAGATTACCAGCCTAGACAAATTCCGCGTGCCCCTTGGCAATCAGGAAATCGAACTTCAGCAGTTCGAGTTCGATGCGGGCGGCATGCCCTTGTTGCGCTTGCGCATCCGCGAAAAAACGCGTTTTACTATCTTTGATATCGATCCGGTAACGGCAGCCCGTTGGGCAGATGTCATGGCTGCATGGTCGAAGCAGCAATTGCAAGCATCGAAAGAGTCCTGATGGATCCGCTCGCCATGGACCATGCGGAACAATTTGTCGATCTGCAATTCCCTCTGCAGGGCGATTCGCTGCCCGACGATTACGTCGACGATCTCTGGATGGCGGTACGCAGCGTTTTGCCCTGGCTGGAGGCTGACCGGCGCGCCGGCATGCATTTGCTGACGGGGCTTAGTCCCGGAGAAGGCGTGTGGTATCTCTCGCGGCGCACGCGGCTGACCTTGCGGCTGGCACGCAAGCAGGTTGAGGCCGCCAGCGCCGCATTGACCGGGGCACAACTGAAGATTGGCGGACACTCGATGACGGTTGGAGTAGCCTGCGTTCGTGAATTTACAGCGGTCTCGGTGCTGTATGCGAAGTTTGTCACCATGGGGCCGCCTGGACCGGAAAATACCGCATTGAGCGAAGCTGAATTTCATGCTGCCTGCCAGCAGCAATTGGCTGACATGGACATGCGTCCGCGCATGGTCTGCGGCAAGCCGCAGCGCGCCAAGACCGCCACTGGTGTGCTGACCGGATTCAGTCTGATGCTGCAAGGACTCGATGCCGAGTCCACCCATAAAATCATGGAAATCGGTCTCGGCGAGGAGCGCAAGCGGGGCTGCGGCATCTTCATCCCGCACAAATCGGGAACAGCGGTCAATTCAATGGAATAGGACCTCGAGTTTGATTCCAGATGCATCAATTTCATTTCAACCACACAGTCTAAGGAGGATCTAATGGGTCACGTCATCAATGGTGTTGAAAAGGAAGTCGACAGTTACGGCTATCTGCTGGAGCCCGATTTCAGCGATGAAGCGGTAACCGTCATCGCTGCTGCCGAGAATATCGAGTTGACCGATGACCATTGGAAGGTCATTAACTATTTGCGCGAGAAATACAAGGAAGACGGCCACACGCCCAATTTGCGCAATCTGATCAAGGGCTTGCAGGATGAAGGCGATATGCCTAACGCGGACAGCGCGCTGTTGTTCGAACTGTTCCCGGACGGCGGCGGCGCCAAGCAGGGTTGCCGCGTGGCCGGCCTGCCGCAGCCGGCAGGCAAAGGCGGCTATTAATCCGCTGTCTTAAAATTTCCGCAACTATCTGTAAATTAATGATTTATGGCCTTAAGGCTGCGCACCACCTTCCATTCTGCCGGTCGACCCCGCTCCATGGCGGAGTTGGCCGGCGTGGTCGCCATGCTTGCATGGAAATTGGCTCTTGAAGCCATCAAACGCATGCGCAAGGCCGATTACGACATCGACGTCGGGCAACCTTATTTCAACTTCATCAGCGAGTATGTGATCTTTCTGGCGCAAGCGGCAGACCGCATCGCATTCCGTGAACTTGCTGCGGAAGACCGCATCGCCTTCACTACGGCCATGGCCAGGAAACTGGCCGATGCGGTTGAGGACAACTCCCGCACCTTGCTAGTCGCTGCAAAACCGGGGGAATCGGCGCAGAGTTTTCTCGACCTGTTCAATCGTCGCGGCGCAGATTACGCCGAGTTCGACTACGGCCCCGATGGACCCGATTTCGGTTTCAAGCGTTACTTTGCCGCCTGCCTGCGCGAAGGTTTGCCGAAAAAGGACCAGCTATGGGTGGTAGACCAGGCCATGGACATAGAAGCGCCGGAAGCGCTGAAATTGCTCGAGAAAAATTTGGCCGCGCTGTTTCATCCCGCGCCTGCGAAAAAATAATCGGCTCTGGCGGTACGGCAGTTCCGAACCGCTTGCCGCTGCCTGTGGCGGTACCCTCCTATGAACGGCTTGCCGCAAGCTGAAGTTTCCTGCCGATATAATCGAGACAGGTTCATTACACCCAGCCCATCTCGCCGCGATGCCGCAACTCACTCCGGATCTGGAACGCAAGCTGACCAGCGCGGTCGACCGCATGCCGGCGTTTCCGAAAAGTGTGCAGGTGATTCTGGAAATGACGCGCAACATCAATTGCCTGCCCAGGGATCTCGTCGGCGTCATCGAAAAAGACCCGGTGATGACCATCAAGATCCTGCGGGTCATCAATTCAGCCTACTACGGCCTGCCCAACAAGATCGTCTCTGTCGGTCAGTCGGTTGTCTATCTGGGCATCAACACCATCAAGAACCTGGCCCTGTCGTTCGCCGCCGTCGGCATCCTGCCGCGCTTCAATACCACCGGGTTCGACATCCAGCGCTACCTGCTGCACTCCCTGTCGGTGGCATCGATTGCGCGCCTGTTGTGCGAAAAGTACGCGCGTGCGGAAGCGGACCCGGGGGATTGCTACATTGCCGGCCTGCTGCACGATTTCGGCAAGGTGGTATTTGCCCAGTTCATGGCCGGCGAGTTCTTGAAATCGCTGGCCTACACCGTCGACTTCGGCATGCCGCTCTACGTCGCCGAAACGGAGGTCATTGGCGCAGACCATGCATATGTCGGCGCCCTCCTGGCGAAACGCTGGCAGTTTGCCGAGCCGCTGGTCCACTGCATCCGCGACCATCACGACGAAACAGCTCAACCGACAGCCATGCTCGACTGCCTGCGCATGGCGGACGCCATCTGTCGCAAGCTCTCGTTTGGGGACTCCGGCAACCCCTGGCATGAAGAGGAACTGGCTGCATTGCCGGTGCGCTTCGGTGCGGATATTGAAGCCGTCGTCGCCTCGCTGGGTGACCTGCAGAAGATCATCGATGACGCCCAGGCCTTCGCGCAGATCGGCACTGAAAGATGAAGGGGCAGGAATGAAAATCAGGATGTGGGGCGTACGCGGATCCATCCCATCCCCAGGGCCGCGCACCGCGCGCTATGGCGGCAACACGACCTGCATCGAAGTGCGCAGCGATGCCGGCAGCCTCATCGTCCTGGACGCCGGCACCGGCATTTTCCCGCTGGCGCAGACACTCCTGACACAGCTGCCGATCACTGCCAACATCTTCATCACCCACACCCACTGGGACCACATCCAGGGCTTGCCTTTCTTCGTCCCCCTCTACATTCCGGGCAACACGGTACGCATCCATGGCGCCTACGACATCGTCAGAATGCAGGGCATCGAGCAAGTGATGGAAGTCCAGATGCAGTACAGCTACTTCCCGATCCGGGAGGCGGAGTTGCGTGCCGCCATCGCATACCAGTCTCTGACGATAGGCGAACAAGTGATCATCGACGATGCAAGCGTGACCCCCGTTCTGCTCAACCATCCGGTCACCAACCTGGGCTACCGCATCGAATGCAATGGCAAGGCGGTTTTCTTCACTGGTGACCATGAACCCTGGAGCAACATCTACCCGCCCGACGATCCGGAATACGGCAATTACCAGGCCATGCTCGATCATCGCTACGCCGAACTGGACGCCGCCCTTGGCCCGCTCGACCTGCTGATTTGCGATACCGCCTACACGCTGGCCGAATACCCGGCCAAGATAAACTGGGGACATGGCACCTTCGATCACGCCATCGATATGGCCCGACGCATCGGCGCAAAACGACTGATATGCACTCATCATGAGCCGACGCGCAGCGATGACGAGTTGGAAAAGATATTTGCCGAAGCGATGGCGCGCCACCCGACAGCGGCTTGCGAAACTATGCTCGGCCGCGAGGGCCTGGAGATAACGCTTTAACTTTCCGTGGCCGGAGCCAGACCGCCCAATTCGCCTTTGGCCAGTTCGATCTGGACGTCGAGGCGCTGCACCATCTCATGCAGGAGATCGCGGCCCTGCCGCTCGGCAACACGTGCGGCGGCAAACAATTCATAGAGCTTCGAGCCATACAGCCGATCGAGCTCGGCGGCGATTGCATTCAGGCGCTGACGGATCCTGGCCACCTCGGCAACACCGCGAGCCGACGCGACAGGAGGCGCAAGGCCTGCGGTCGCCGGGCTAGCACCTTGCCGCCCTTCCATCCAGAGGGCGAGCACTTCATCGATGCCATTCAAATCGCCCGCCCGATAAGCGCGGTTGGCCTCGCTCATCAACCGGGTACGCCAGGCGCGATCGGCCTCGTCACGGGCGCGATCGGGATGGATCTTCTGTGCCAACTGGCGGAAACGCTTCTTCAGATCGTTGCTTGGTGAAAAAGCCTGCTCCGCTTCTCCCTCAGCGGCTTCACGACTTGAGTATGCAGCGTGCTCATTCTGCGATTGCCTGGCACGCGCTCCGGCCTTGCGGGCGTCCATCCGGAGGGCCGGATCGTCCGGAGCCTCCTGCATTCTCTGTTGCGCCAGTGCGGCCTGAATACGGTCCAGCTCGGCGATGCGGCCCGCGACAAGGTGATGGTAGCGCAGGCTAAACACAGCCAGCTCGCCTTTCAGTGTGGCGAGTTCGAGTTCCATCTCGGCCAGTTCCTGAGCCAGAACCTCTATCTCGGCACGCACACGGGCAATTTCGTCGATCACAGCCAGCCCGGTTGCGCCGCCGATGATCCCGCTGGCCAGCATCAGAGTGCGCTCGGCTTGCGGCCAGCTTTTCCGCAACGCGCCCGGCAATTGTTCCGCCTGAACCATCAGCACCCAGTCAACTGCAGCATGCATGCGTTCGGCAAGCAGCCAGGGGCCGATGCGCACCGGGAACAGGTTGCCGATCGCCGCTGGCGGCGCCTCCCGGTCGAGCCCGCGCGCACACCAGGCCAGACTGGCGCGCCAAAGCGCATCCTCAGTCTGCAGGCGGGCGCGCATGGCTGCCCAGACGGGGCCTTCGGCTTCCGTGGCGATGCGGGTCAGACGGCTTTTCAACAGCGACAGGGTAGCCCGCAAGGCGATGCCGCCGGCGTACTCGGCTCCTGGCAGCACCAGACAGAGCGGCCTCAGGTGCAGGTCAAGGGCATTCGAGAGTTCGGGCAGCAGGGAATCGTCGGCAGTGACGATCCACAGGTTTCGCCCCCGCGCCAGGGCTTCGGCTGCCAGTGCGGCAAGAGCCGGAACCAGGGTGGCCGGATCGGCCGGAGCACCGATCTCGCGAAAAGTCGGCGCTGGCGCGACGGCAGGATGCGCAGAAAAGTGCCTGAGCCAAGACTCGACAGTCGTTGCAATATCGGGGGCCGCATCCATCGGGCCATTGTAATCTTCACTTCGTCGCCATCCTTGTTCAGCAAGCGAAGACAAGAAGGAGGAAAGCGCCGTTTTTCCGCATTGCCATTGGAGAAGGCAATTCCCGGTTCGTAGTAAAGTGCGGATTCTTGCAAGTTGCGTCCGGGAGGACTATCCGTGTTTTCAATCATTCAGGCAGCCGGTTGGCCGATCTGGTTCTTGTTGATCACCTCGATCATTGCCGTGGCCCTCATCATCGAGCGCAGCATGGCTTTGCGGCGTGCCAAGATCGTACCGTCCGGACTGCTGCAGGCCGCGATTGCCGAATACCGCCGCAGCGGCATTACCGAAGAGTTTCTGGCGCGCCTGAATGCCCATTCGCCGCTGGGACGTATCCTGGCGGCCGGCCTCAGAAACCACCAGAGTTCGCGCGAGGTCATGAAGGAGGCGATAGAAGAATCCGGGCGCGGCGTCGCCCACGAACTCGAGCGCTTCCTGACCGGGCTCGGCACCATTGCCTCGATGGCGCCGCTGATGGGTTTGTTTGGCACCATTGTCGGCATGATCGAGATTTTCGGCTCGGCGACCGGGGTCGGCCATGACCCGCAACAGCTGGCCCACGGCATTTCAGTGGCCCTCTACAACACCGGCTTCGGCCTGATCATCGCCATTCCGGCGATGATCGCCTACCGACATTTCCGGGCGTTTGTCGATAGCTGCGTCATCGAGATGGAACTGCAGGCCCTGAAGCTGGTGGAACTGCTGCACGGAGAGCGGCAGTGAACTTCCAGCGCGGCAACCCCCGCGAGGACCCCGAGATCAACCTGATCCCGATGATCGATGTGTTCCTGGTGATCCTGATATTTCTCATGATCACCACCACCTACTCGAAGTTCGCCGGTCTCGAAATCAACCTGCCGACTGCCGATGCGCAGGCGCAACAGGACAAGTCGAACGACATTGACGTGGTGGTGACCGCGGCCGGCAGCGTGCTCATCAACAAGACGCCGGTGGTCGGGGGCGTCGAAGCCATCGGCGTAGTCCTGCGGCGTGCTGCCGAAGGGACACGGGATCCGGTCATCATCATCAACGCCGATGCCAAGGCCACCCACCAGAGCGTCATCGACGTCATGCAGGCGGCCCGCAACGCCGGTCTTTCGCATATTTCCTTTGCCACCCAGCAGTCGCAACGCTGACCGCCTGACGACCTTCTGGCGGAAACGCGGGCTTGCCGCGCTTGCCTTGCTGCCGGTGGGCCTGACTTTTCTACTGCTGGCGCGACTGCGTCGCGCGGCCTACCGCGCCGGCTTGTTATCGGCAACCAGGCTGCCCGTACCGGTCGTTGTCGTCGGCAACATCATTGCCGGCGGCGCCGGCAAGACGCCTCTGACGCTGTGGCTGGCGACCAGGCTTGCCACGGCCGGACGCAAACCCGGCATCGTCAGTCGCGGCTACGGGCGCGCCAGCGACGACGTGCGCGAGGTAAAAGTCGGCGCTGGCGGGACGGCAGTCGATCTCGTGGGCGACGAACCGCTATTGCTGGCAGGGCGTGCCGGCTGCCCGGTCTTTGTCGGCAACGACCGCGCGGCGGCGGCGGCAGCCTTGCTGGAAGCTCATCCCGGCTGCGACCTGATCCTTTGCGACGATGGCCTGCAGCACTACCGCCTGGCGCGCGATATCGAAATTGCCGTGCTCGACCGGCGCGGCCTGATGAATGGCTGGCCATTGCCGGCCGGACCCTTGCGCGAGCCGGCCAGCCGCCTGCGCACTGTCGATGCGCTCGTATTGAACGGTACGGCGCCCCCGCCCCCGCTCGATGCCGATGTACCCGTATTCAGCATGCAGTTGCTCGGCGAGCGTTTCTATCGCCTCGATGACCCAGGCACTACGTGCAACGCCAGCGACCTGCGCGGGATCGAACTGTGCGCCCTGGCCGGCATCGGCGAACCACAACGCTTCTTCGACCATCTGGCCGCAATGGGCCTGCAGTGCGAAACGCGCGCCCTGCCGGACCACCATCGTTACACCCGCAGCGATTTCAGCCATCCCGCCGGGGCATTCCTGCTCACCGAAAAGGACGCGCTAAAATGCGCCGGTCTGACGAAGCGGCCCGTCTGGGTGTTGCCGGTCGAAGCCCGCATCGAACCCGATCTGGCCCGCTTCGTTCTGAATATTCTGGAGAAAACCAATGGACCCGCGCCTGCTTGAAATTCTCGTCTGCCCGCTGTGCAAGGGCCCGCTCGATTTCCGCAAGCCCCAGGCCGAACTGATCTGCAAGCCGTGTCGGCTGGCCTACCCGGTCAAGGACGACATTCCGGTGATGCTGGAAGACGAAGCACGTCAGCTCGATCCGCAAGAAGGCTGAAACGCACCGGCAGCATGTCGTTCCGCGTCGTCATCCCTGCCCGCTACGCCTCGACGCGCCTGCCGGGGAAGCCGCTTGCCGACATTGCCGGCAAGCCGATGGTGGTGCGTGTCGCCGAGGCCGCATGCCGCAGCGGTGCCTGCGAGGTCATCGTGGCGACCGACGATGTACGGGTGCTTGAGGTTGTCGCTGCGGCAGGACATGCGGCGACCATGACGCGCGCCGACCATCCGAGCGGCACGGACCGGATCGCCGAAGTGGCACAGCAATACGGCTGGGACGATGCGGACTTCGTGGTCAATGTGCAGGGTGACGAGCCGCTGATCGACCCGGCGCTGGTCGCCGCCGTGGCGCATGCCCTGGAACGGGACCACGGCGCTGCGATCGCCACCGCGGCGCATGCACTCACCGGCATGGCCGAATTCACCAATCCCAATGTCGTCAAGGTCGTCACGGACAGCATGGATCGTGCGCTGTATTTCTCGCGTGCTCCGATTCCCTGGCACCGCGATGGCTTTGCGATGCAGCAAGCGCGTTTTCCAGCCGGGTTTGTCGCGCGCCGGCACATCGGCATCTATGCCTATCGCGTCAGTTTCCTGCGGCGCTATGGCGCGCTGGAACCGGCTTCCGTAGAGCAATGGGAAGCGCTCGAGCAGTTGCGCGCGCTCTGGCACGGATTCGCCATCCATGTCATCGACTGTCCTCGGCCGCCGCCGGCGGGCGTCGATACCGAAGCAGATCTTGCAAGAGTGCGCGCCCTGTTTGCAAACAGCCAAGCCGGCTGATTTGCTGCGCTGCACTAATCAGGGCGGCTATCGAGTAATAGATAAAATCTAGCGGCTTCTCCCGCGAAAGTGGGAAAATCGCCGGGTTAAGCATTCGAACACACTAACTTAACAGAGGAGACACGCAATGCGCTTGATTCTATTGGGCCCCCCCGGCGCCGGCAAAGGTACCCAGGCCAACTTCATCAAGGAAAAGTTCGGCATCCCGCAAATTTCGACTGGCGACATGCTGCGCGCTGCAGTCAAGGCCGGCACGCCACTGGGCATCGAAGCGAAGAAAATCATGGATGCCGGCGGCCTGGTACGCGACGACATCATCATCGGTCTCGTCAAGGACCGCCTGAAGGAAGCCGATTGCAAGAACGGCTACATGTTCGACGGTTTTCCGCGCACCATTCCCCAGGCCGAAGCCATGAAGGAAGCCGGTGTGCCCATCGATTTCGTGCTCGAGATCGACGTGCCGGACAGCGAGATCGTCGCCCGCATGAGCGGTCGTCGCGTGCATGTGGCCTCGGGCCGCACCTACCATGTCAAGTTCAATCCGCCCAAGGCCGAAGGCAAGGACGACGTCACCGGCGAAGCGCTGATCCAGCGCGACGACGACCGTGAAGAAGTCGTGCTCAAGCGCCTCGAGGTCTATCACCAGCAGACGCAGGCACTGGTCGGCTACTATGGCAAATGGGCCGCAAGCGGCACTGCCGGTGCGCCCAAGTACCGCAAGATCGACGGCATGGGCAAAGTCGATGACATCCGCGACCGCGCATTCGCCGCATTGAAGTGAGCGTCGGCATGGTTGCTAAAAAGACCAATGCGTTCTACGCGCAATCGGGTGGCGTCACCGCCGTCATCAATGCCTCTGCCTGCGGCGTGATCGAGACTGCCCGCAAGCACAAGGACAAGATCGGCAAGGTCTTTGCGGGCAGGAACGGCATCATCGGCGCACTCACCGAAGACCTGATCGACACCGGCAAGGAATCCGCGGCGGCAATTGCCGCCTTGCGCCATACGCCTTCCGGCGCCTTTGGTTCCTGCCGGTACAAGCTGAAAAGCCTGGAAGCGAACAAGCGCGAGTACGACCGCCTGATCGAAGTCTTCAAGGCCCACAACATCGGCTACTTCTTCTACAACGGCGGCGGCGACTCGGCCGACACCTGCCTGAAGGTCTCGCAGCTGAGCAAGGCGACGGGCTATCCGCTCCAGGCGATCCACGTGCC
>CAYYHO010000004.1:0-24879 GCA_964471725.1 uncultured Methyloversatilis sp.
ACCGCGAAAAGTATCCGGACGGCAAGGTCATTGCGCATCCCGAATGCAGCTTCGAAGTCTGCGCGCAATCCGATGCCGTCGGCTCCACCGAGACGATCATCCGCGTCGTCAAGGAATCGCCGCCCGGCACGCGCTGGCTGGTCGGCACCGAGCTTAACCTGGTCGAGCGGTTGGCCAGTGAAGTCAAGGCCGCGGGCAAGATCGTCCAGTTCATGGCCGACACGATCTGCATGTGTTCGACCATGCAACGCATCGATCCGCAGCATCTGGCGTGGACCCTGGAAAACCTCGTCGCCGGCAACGTGGTGAACCGCATCAGCGTGCCGGAGCACGAGGCGAGGCTGGCGAAGGTTGCCCTCGAACGGATGCTCGACGCGAGTTAAACCATTCTTCGAGCGGCAATACGGCAGACGCCGTTCCGCCAGCGCCGACTTTTCAGCAAAGCAAACCACAGCAGCGCTTGCGCCGGGCCGCCCCGCGCAAGCGCGGCATGCGCCGCCAGGCGCGAACCGCTCTATCGATCTTGCGAAGCGCCCCGTGATAGCCGAGCGCAGCGAGCACGAAATAACCCCCCGCGAGGGGGGCGAAGGGGGGCGGGCCTATTTCGGCGTCATGCTCTCCGGCATGCGCACGGCGATGACCTGCCCCCTGGCGGTGAGCTTGCCGTTGGCGGAGAGGGTGATATCGACGACGACCTTCTTCTCCTTGACCTCGACGGGGACGCCGCGCAGCTCCAGCTCCACGCCGAGCGGGGTCGGCGCCAGGTAATCGACCTTGAGCGCGCCGGTGACGAAACGCAGCGCCGGCGCCGTGCCCATAACGCGCCCCGCCGCGCGGTAGGCCGCCGCCGCGGCCGTGCCGGTGCCGTGGCAGTCGATCAGCGAGGCGATCAGGCCGCCATAGACGAAGCCCGGAATGGCCGTGTGATGGGCGGCCGGGGTGAAGTGCGCCACCGTGACGTCGCCCTCCCAATGGCTTTTCAACCGATGGCCGTGCGGATTGTTCTTGCCGCAGCCGTAGCAGTGGCTCAGCTCCTCCGGGTAATAGTCCTGAAATGCCTTCGCTTCGCTCATGGCGCTCCTCCCTGGTTTGGTTGTCGGGCGATTCTACCGAAGCAGGACAAACGGCTTCAGCGCGCGTCGCCGACCGCTCGCGGGACGGCAAGCAACACTATTGCTTAGGTGTTATCAAAAAGCGTTGACGGCAACCGCGCTTGGCGTAACATCGCCGCCTTCCTCATCTGGAGAAAGTCCGTGGCCCAGGTTACCGGCGCTGATTTCGACCTCGCCGTCATCGGCGGCGGCATCAATGGTGCAGGCATTGCCCGCGATGCGGCCGGGCGCGGCCTGTCCGTTCTGCTGTGCGAGCAGGACGACCTGGCTGCCCACACCTCCTCCGCCAGCACCAAGCTGATCCATGGCGGCCTGCGCTACCTGGAGTTCTACGCATTCGGCCTGGTGAAGAAGGCGCTCGTCGAGCGGGAATTGCTGTTGCGCGCCGCTCCGCACCTGATCCGGCCGCTGCGCTTCGTCATGCCCCATCAGCCGGGCATGCGCCCGCAGTGGCTGATCCGCGCCGGCCTGTTTCTCTATGACCATCTGGCGCGCCGGGAATTGCTGCCCGCATCCTGCGGCGTCAAGCTCGCCGGTCATGAGGCAGGCGCGTCCTTGCGGGCGGAATTCCGGCGCGGCTTCGAGTATTCCGATGCGTGGACCGACGATGCACGGCTGGTGGTGTCCTGCGCCCAGGACGCCGCCGAGCGCGGCGCCACCATCCGCACCCGCACCCGCTGCGACAAGGCGCGGCGCGTAGGCAGGCACTGGCAGATCGAACTGAAGAGCGCGCACGGCCGCGAAAGCCATACCGCGCGCGCCCTCGTGAATGCCGCCGGCCCCTGGGTGGGCAGCCTGCTCGCGGAGACCCTCGACCGGCCGTCCCGCCAGCATCTGCGCCTCGTCAAGGGCAGCCACATCGTTGTGCCGGCCCTGTTCGACCATCCCTATGCCTACATCTTCCAGAATCCCGATGGCCGCATCATTTTCGCAATCCCCTACCGGGAGCGCTTCACGCTGATCGGCACCACCGAAACCGCCTACGAAGGCGATCCGGCGCTCGTCCAGGCGGATGGCGGGGAAGTAGACTATCTGTGCCGTCATGCCAGCGCCTATTTCCGGCGTCGCGTGGCGCCTGCCGAGGTGGTCTGGCACTTTTCCGGCGTGCGGCCGCTGCTCGAGGACGAAAGCAGCGACAACCGGCAGCTGACCCGAGATTATCTGCTCGAGATGGACATCGGCGAGCCGCCGCTGCTGACGGTATTCGGCGGCAAGCTGACCACCTTCAGGCGCCTCGCCGAGGATGCCATGAACCATCTGGCGCCGCTCCTGGGCGGCGGGCCGGCGTGGACGGCCAGCGCCCATCTGCCTGGCGGGGACATCGACGCGACGAATTTCGAGGGTTGGCTGGCGGCGCAGGTGGCGCGCTATCCCTGGCTGCCGGCGTCCCTGCTGAAACGCTATGCCCATGCCTACGGCAGCCGCATCACCACCCTGCTGGCGGATGCCCACGCGCTGGCCGACCTGGGCGAGGAAATCGCGCCAGGCCTGTTCCGGCGTGAAGTCGATTACCTGGCCCGGCATGAATGGGCGCGTACGCCGGAGGACATCCTGTGGCGCCGCAGCAAGCTCGGCCTTGCACTATCGCCGGATGAGCGGCAGCGCGTGACCGAACGCCTCGCGGCATTACTTCCGGGCTAGAATCCGCCGCCGGAGATCGGTCGCAACAGTCACCATAGTCATACCCGCTTCATACCCTACCCCGGCGCTGCAGCCGGCCCTCAGACCCAAGAGCAAAGGAGATGTGATGAACATGATCGGCAAACTGGCAGCCTTCCTGGCTGCTGCGACATTCGCCACGCTGGGCTACGCGCAGGCCGACTGCAAGCACCGCGGCGATCTCGACACACGCTACTGCGACGACAACAAGGACATGGTGGCCGACACGCCTACCGATCCGAGCAAGCTGAAGAACCCCAACACCCTGGTGTTCACCTACACCCCGGTGGAAGATCCGGCGGTCTATGAAAAGATTTTCAAGCCCTTCACCGATCACCTGGCGCAATGCACCGGCAAGCGGGTGGTGTTCTTCCAGGTGCAGTCGAACTCCGCAGAAATCGAAGCCATGCGTTCCGGCCGCCTGCATGTCGGCGGTTTCTCCACCGGCCCGACCGCCTTCGCCGTCAACATCGCCGGCGCCGTGCCGTTTGCCGTCAAGGGTACCGAGAAGGAATTCCAGGGCTACAACCTGATCGTCGTGGTGAAGAAGGACAGCCCCTTCCAGAAGCTCACCGACCTGAAGGGCCGCAAGCTGGCCCATACCTCGCCGTCCTCCAACTCCGGCCACATGGCGCCGATGGCCCTGTTCCCGAAGGAGGGTCTGGTGCCCGACAAGGACTACAAGATCCTCTTTTCCGGCAAGCATGACCAGTCGGTCATGGGCGTGAACTCCGGCGACTATGACGCCGCCGCCGTGGCCTCCGACGTGTTCTACCGCATGGCCGGCCGCGGCCAGGTCAAGGAAGAGGACTTCCGCATCATCTACCGCAGCGCCAAGTTCCCGACCTCGTCGTTCGCCTATGCGCACGACCTGGAGCCGAACTTCCGCAACAAGATGCTGAAGTGCTTCTACGACTACCGCTTCACCGAGGAAATGATGAAGGCCTTCAATGGCGCCGACCGTTTCTTCCCGGTGACCTACCAGAAGGACTGGGAGCCGGTGCGCATGGTGGCCGAGTCCGGTGGCGAGTCCTTCAACCGCGCCGCCTACGAGAAAGAGACCAAACGCGAAGAAGAGGCGCGCAAGAACAAGAAATGACTGCTGCACTCGCCATCCGCGGCCTGGTCAAGGAATACAGACCAGGCCAGCCGGTGCTGAAAGGCATCGACCTCGAGTTCGCCGGCGCCGGCATGACGGCCATCATCGGCGCCTCCGGCACCGGCAAGAGCACCCTGATCCGCTGCATCAACCGGCTGGTGGAGCCGACCGCCGGTGAAATCCTCTTCGGCGGCGTGAATGTCGCCGCGCTGGGCGGCGGCCCCCTGCGCCAGGCGCGGCGGCGTATCGGCATGGTGTTCCAGGAATACAACCTGGTCGAACGCCTCACCGTGATGGAGAATCTGCTGACCGGACGTCTCGGCTACACCGGGGCGCTCCAGTCCTGGCTGCGGCGCTTTCCCGCCGCGGACATCCAGCGCGCCTTCGAACTGCTGGACACCGTCGGGCTGAGCCACTTTGCCGACCAGCGCGCCGACAGCCTGTCCGGCGGCCAGCGCCAGCGCGTCGGCATCGCCCGCGCCCTGATGCAGGAACCCCGGCTGCTGCTGGCGGACGAGCCGACTTCCTCGCTCGACCCGAAGACCTCCGTCGAAATCATGACGCTCATGCAGGAGCAGGGCGCCGCCCAGGGCATCCCGGTGATCGTGAACATGCACGATGTCGAACTGGCGCGCCGTTTCGCCGACCGCATCGTCGGCATGAAGGAAGGCCTGGTGGCCTTCGACGGCCCGCCGGCCGAACTGGATGACAAAGTTCTCAAGCACATCTACGGCGGGGAAGGCTGGCTGCACTGATCCGATGAGCACCGCGCAACCCTTTCGCATTTCCGCCGGCGCTCGCGCCGGCTTCCTGGTGCTGCTGCTGTATGCCCTGTTTGCGGCCAGCCAGCTCGACTTCACCTGGGCGCGCTTCCTGATCGGGCTGGACAACGGCGCCCGCTTTCTCGGCCGCATGTTCCCGCCGAATTTTTCCAACTGGGAACTGCTCGTCAATGGCCTCATCGAGAGCCTGCAGATCGCCGTGCTGGCATCGCTGGGCGGCATCCTCATCTCCCTGCCGGTCAGCCTGCTGGCATCGCGCAACCTGATGCCCTCCTGGGCGACCTGGCCGGCGCGGGCGCTGATTGCGGTCTGCCGCTCGCTGCATCCGGTCATCGTCGCCATCTTCTTCGTCAAGGCCGTGGGCTTCGGCGCCCTGGCCGGCATCCTCGCCCTGATGGTGGCCACCGTCGGTTTCATCGGCAAGCTGTTCACCGAGGCCATCGAGGAGATCTCCCTCAAGCAGGTCGAGGCGGTGCGCGCCACCGGCGCCGGCTTCGCCAACGTCATCGCCTTCGGCGTGGTGCCGCAAGTCTTTTCGCGCTTCGTCGGCTTCGCCACCTACCAGACCGACGCCAACCTGCGCAGCTCCACCATGGTCGGCATCGTCGGCGCCGGCGGCATCGGCGGCACCCTGTTCTCCGCCTTCCAGCGCTTCGACTACGATTTCGTCTGCGCCATCCTGCTCTCGATCATCGCGCTCATCATGGTGGCCGAGGTGCTGGCGAACCTGGCGCGCGCCGTCTTCCTCGAGGGCCGCGGCTTTGGCGGGCGTGCCGACAGGCGGCCGGCCGCCGCCACGCTGGCCGCCAAGGGGCTGGACGGATGAGCGCCGTGTCGAGGGAGTGGCAGCGCTTCACGCCCGGCCAGAAGCTGGCCCGCTTCAGTTTCTATTTCTTCATCGTCGCCGCCGTCGTCGCTTCGGCGCGCACGGTGCAGATCATCCCGGAATTCCTGCTCGATGCGCCCGAGCAGATGAAGGACCTGCTCACCCGCATGTGGCCGCCGGACTACGGCTATTACCCGGACGGCATCCATGATGCGCTGATCGAGACCCTCCATATCGCCAGTCTCGGCACCCTGCTCGCCATTGTCCTCGCCCTGCCCTTCGGCCTGATGGCGGCGCGCAACGTCACGCCCTCGACGACCCTCAACTACCTGGCCAAACTGGTGCTGGTCTCCAGCCGCTCGGTGAATTCGCTGGTCTGGGCTCTGCTGTTCGTCGGCATCTTCGGGCCGGGCGCGCTGGCGGGCACGCTGGCCATCGCCTTCCGCTCGGTGGGCTTCGTCGGCAAGCTGATCGGCGAGGCTCTCGAGGAAGCCCCCGGCGGGCCCATCGAGGCGCTCGCGGCGGCCGGCGCCAGCACCGGGCAGCGCATCTGGTACGGCTACTGGCCGCAGATCCGGCCCGCCTTCTGGTCGGTGGTGCTGCTGCGCTGGGACATCAACGTGCGCGAATCCGCCGTCCTTGGCCTGGTCGGCGCCGGCGGCATCGGCATGGCGATGCAGGCGGCCATCGACCTGTTCCAGTGGGAGCGGGTGGCGATGATCCTGGCCGCCATCTTCACCATCGTCATCGTCGCCGAGATCGCCGTCACCGCGCTGCGCAAGCGCATCCTGTGAACAGCCTCAAACCGCTCGCCGACTTCCCGCTCGCCGAGCGGCGGGCGCTGGTGGGCGTGTTCACGGACATCGACGACACCCTGACTACGGAAGGGCAACTGACGGCAGAGGCCTATGCCGCCCTGTCTCGCCTGCGCGCCGCCGGCCTGCGCGTCGTGCCGGTCACCGGCCGGCCCGCCGGCTGGTGCGACCTGATTGCCCGCCTCTGGCCGGTGGATGCCGTGGTCGGCGAGAACGGCGCCTTCTACATGCATTACGACCGCGCCGAGCGGCGCCTGCGCACCGTACATGGCGTCGATGCCGCCACCCGCGCCGCCCGGCGCGAGCGCCTCGCCGCCCTCGGCCGCGAAATCCTCCTGGCGGTGCCCGGTTGCGCACTGGCCTCCGACCAGGCCTTCCGGGAGGCCGACCTGGCCATCGATTTCTGCGAGGACGTGCCGGCTCTGCCGCCCGCCGCAGTGGCCGAAATCGTCCGCCGCATGGAAGCCGCCGGCCTGACTGCCAAGATCAGCTCGATCCACGTCAATGGTTGGTTCGGCGCCTATGACAAGCTGTCGATGACGCGCCGCCTGGTCGCCGAACTGTTCGGCGGCGACCTCGACCGTGACCGCGAGCGCTGGGTTTTCGTCGGCGATTCGCCCAACGACGCCCCCATGTTCGGCTTCTTCCCCCATGCCATCGGCGTCGCCAACGTGCGCGCGCTGGCCGACCGCATCGCGCAGCTGCCGGCCTATGTCACCCACGCCGCCAGCGGGGCCGGTTTCGTCGAGGTGGCGGAGCATCTGCTGGCGGAATGATGCCCGACCCCAACGCATGCCCCTGCGTTTTCCCTTGCGGAGATCGATCGGGCCGCCGGGGTGCTCTGCGCCGCCTATGTCCCCCGCCGACGGCCTGCGGCCGCCTCCTCCTCCTTTACTTGCGCGGAGCAGGGCGCCCCGCCGGCCCGATCCGGAACCACCGTCGGTGTCTGGCTGTAGCCAACCGCAGACGTATCCGGCCAAGGATGGCGGGTATCCGACTCCCGCAAGTAAAGGGGGAGGGCCGGCGCTTTTTCGGCCCGGAGGACATGGAGGGAGTCGGATACCCGCCATCCTTGGCATGCGCCACGGCGCCCCGTTTCATGCGTCGCGGGTGACGCGCAGCGCAGTGGAGCAACTGACATGATCGTTTGCTTCTGGAAAAGTCGGCGCTCGCGGGACGGCGCTTGAACAGGACGGCTGGCATTCATGTATTCTGGATAAACATTCGGAGAAATGACCATGGAAATTCGCGCCGCCGTGCTGGATCGCATGGAAACCCCGCGCCCTTACGGGCAGACGCGGCCGCTGTCGGTCGAGACGGTGCAGCTCGCCGGGCCGGGTCCGCAGGAGGTGCTGGTGCGCATCACCGGCGCCGGACTGTGCCATTCCGACCTGTCGATCATCAATGGCGACCGCCCGCGGCCGCTGCCGATGGTGCTCGGCCATGAGGCGGCCGGCATCGTCGAGGAGACCGGTCCCGGCGTCGGCGACCTGCAGCGCGGCGACGCCGTCGCGCTGGTGTTCGTGCCGAGTTGCAGCCACTGCCTGCCCTGCCTCGAAGGCCGCCCCGCGTTGTGCGAACCCGGCGCGGCCGCCAACGTTGCCGGCACCCTGGTCGGCGGCCATCGCCACCTGTCGCGCCCCGGCAACGTGCCGCTCAACCACCAGGTCGGCGTGTCCTGCTTCGCCGAATATGCCGTGTGCCATCGCGGCTCGCTGGTGCGCATCGATCCCGATCTGTCGCCGGAAGTAGGCGCCGTGTTCGGTTGCGCGGTGCTCACCGGGGTGGGCGCGGCGATCAATGCCGCGCAGGTCCGCCTCGGCCAGAGCGTGGCCGTGGTGGGGCTGGGCGGCGTCGGCCTGGCGGCCGTGCTCGGCGCGCTGGCGGCCGGCGCCCGCGAAGTGATCGCCATCGACACCCTGCCCGGCAAGCTCGATGCGGCGCTCGCGCTGGGGGCGACCGGCGCCTTCCGCGCCGACGATCCCGAAGTGGTGGACCAGGTGCGCGCCGCGACGCAAGGCGGCGTCGACGTCGCCATCGAGGCGGCCAGCAGCGTCGCCGCCCTGGACACCGCCTACCGCATCACCCGGCGCGGCGGCATCACGGTGACCTGCAGCCTGACGCCGCCGGCGCACACCCTCAATGTGCCGGCGGTGCACCTGGTGGTCGAGGAGCGCACCCTGAAGGGAAGCTATCTGGGCTCTTCCGTGCCGGCCCGCGACATCCCTCATTACATCAAGCTCTTCAAGGCCGGTCGGCTACCGGTGGACAGGCTCATCACGCATCGCCTCGGCCTCGACCAGATCAACGAAGGCTTCGAACGGCTGGCCAGCGGCGCGGCGGTGCGGCAGGTGATCTTGTTCTAGTTCGGCAACAAGAGCGGGCGCCGCGCGGGCTGGCGACAGGCTGCTAGACTGATGATCGAAGCGCCGTGCTGTTCTTCATCATGCTCTCGATTGCCACCTGGAATATCCACAAGGGTTTTTCGCAGTTCAACCGCCGTATGGTGGTGCATGAACTGCGGGAACGCTTGCGGGTACTGAATGCCGACATCGTCTTCCTGCAGGAGGTGCAGGGGCAGCATCTGCTGCATGCCGAGCGGCACGCCGACTGGCCGGCCGAACCGCAGCACGAATTCCTGGCCGAGGGGGTATGGGGCAGCCATGCCTATGGCCGCAACATGATCTATGACCATGGCCACCATGGCAATGCCATCCTGTCCCGCTTTCCCATCACCACGACGTTCAACCAGGATGTGACGCGCCTGCGTTTCGAGAAGCGCGGCATCCTGCACTGCACCGTTGCCGTGCCGGGGCTGGCCGAGCCGCTTCATTGCGTCTGCGCGCACCTGTCGCTGTTCGGCCGCTCGCGGCGCTTCCAACTCGGCGTGCTGGCGGCTCACCTGGAAGCCACCGTGCCCGCACACGCCCCGCTGCTGATCGCCGGCGATTTCAATGACTGGCGCAATCGCGCCCAGCAGCTCCTGGCGGCGCGGCTCGGCCTTGCCGAAGTGTCTGCGGGCGGTGGCAAGCGCCCGCAGCGCAGCTATCCGGCTGTGCTGCCGCTGTTGCGTCTCGACCGCATCTATGCGCGCAGGCTGCAGGTCGAGGCGCATGCCGTGCATCACGGCGCCCCCTGGTCGATGATTTCCGACCATGCCGCGCTGTCGGCGCGTTTCTCGTTCGACCACGCCGTCTCGTGAGCGCCGACTTTATCCCCGGCAATCACCTCGAGCTGCTGGAAAGCGGTGCGGAGTACTTTCCGGCGCTGCTCGCGGCGATCGCTTCCGCCGGCAGCGAGATCTACCTGGAAACCTACATCTTCGCCGCCGATGCCACCGGCCGCAGCGTAGTGGCCGCGCTGGCGGCCGCCGCGCGCCGCGGCGTCGCCGTGCAGGTGCTGGTGGACGGCTTCGGCGCCCGCGACTTCCCGGCGGGACTCGGGCAGTCGCTGCTCGCCAGCGGCGCGCAGGTGGAGGTTTATCGCCCCGAACTGGCGCGCCTCAAGATGCGCCGCCATCGCCTGCGCCGCCTGCACCGCAAGCTGGCGGTGATCGACGGGCGCATCGCTTTTGTCGGCGGCATCAATATCATCGACGATGACAGTTCGCCGCTGCCGGCGCCGCGCTTCGATTACGCCGTGCGCGTCGTCGGCCCCCTGGTACCCGCCATTCACGGCAGCATGCGGCACCTGTGGCGGCTGGTGGGCTGGGCCAAGCTGCGGCGGCGGCCGCCCAGCATGCCGGTCAGCGCCTGGCAGGGGGATGCGCTGGCCGGCACGATGACCGCGGCGCTGCTGATCCGCGACAACCTGCGCCATCGGCGGGACATCGAGGATGCCTATCTGGCCGCAATCGCCGCAGCGCAGTCGGAAGTGCTGCTGGCGAGCGCCTACTTCCTGCCCGGCTGGCGTTTTCGACATGCCTTGCGCGACGCGGCGGCGCGCGGCGTCGCCGTCACCATCATCCTGCAGGGGCGGGTGGAGTACGCCTTGCTCCACTACGCCACCCAGGCGCTGTATCGCAACCTGCTGGACGGCCGGGTGCGTATCTTCGAGTACGACGCCGGCTTCCTGCACGCCAAGGTGGCCGTGGTGGATGGCTGCTGGGCCACGGTGGGTTCCTCGAACATCGATCCGTTCAGCCTGCTGCTGGCGCGCGAGGCGAATCTGGTCGTGCAGGACGCCGGCTTCGCCGCACAGTTGCGCGGCAGCCTGCAACGGGCGCTCGCCAGCGGCGGTCGCGAGGTCGTCCTGCACGACCTGAAACGCCGCTCCCCGGCGGCGCGCGCCGTGCGCTGGCTGGCCTACAGCCTGGTGCGCCTGCTGCTGGGCATCACCCGCTACGGCGGCCGGGACTACCGCGAGTAGAGATTCCTCCCCCCGGCCCCTCCCATGGGAGGGGGCGTTCGCAAGCGCGCAATGCGCGATATTACGGGGCGCTCCCGATCAAGTATGACTGCGGGTTGCGGCTTCGCCGCGTGCCGTCCTGCCTTGGGACGGCCCGACGGCAGGACTGCCTCATCCGAAAAGGCGGGCGTGCTCGATCTTCGGGCAGCGGTCCATCACCACGTCGAGTCCGGCCGCAGCAGCTTTCTCTGCGGCTTCCGCGTGGATGATGCCGAGTTGCAGCCACAGGGACCTGGCGCCGATGGCGATGGCGGCATCGGCGATCGGCGGCACGTCGGCTGCCTTGCGGAAGACATCGACCATGTCGACCCTGACCGGGATTTCCTGCAGGCTGGCATAGCAGGGCTGGCCGAGAATTTCCTGCGCGGCCGGGTTGACCGGGATCACTGTGTAGCCGTGCGCCATCAGGTAGCGGGCGACGATGTTGCTGGGGCGATCGGGGCGTGCCGACAGGCCGACCATGGCGATGATGCGGTGTTCCTGAAGGATCCGGGCAATGCCGGCATCGTCATCGATGAGCATGGGACTTTCCTTGATTGAAGGGTAGAGCGGTGCAGCGCGGCACCCTGCCGAGTTGCCAGTGGGCATGCGCCCACTGCCAGAAGTCGGCTCTGGTGGCACGGCGCAATTCCGCCGGCGGTTGCTGGCCGAGAAAGTCCAGCGCGGCAAACAGGGCCGGGACCGGATCTGCCGCCTCGACCGGCGCGGCGCGCGTCTGCTTCGACAGCTTGTGGCCGGCTGCATCGATGGCGACGGGCAGGTGGGCATAGGCCGGCGCGGGCAGGCCGAGCAGGCGCTGCAGGTAGATTTGGCGCGGCGTCGAATGGATCAGGTCGGCGCCGCGCACGACATGATCGACGCCCTGATCGGCATCGTCGACGACAACGGCGAGCTGGTAGGCGAACAGGCCGTCGGCGCGCAGCAGCACGCAGTCGCCGATTTCCTCGGGCAGGTGCTGCCGTTGCGGCCCCTGCACGAGGTCTGCAAAGGCGATCTCTCCTGCGACGCGCAGCCGCCATGCCCGCGCCTGCTTGCCGGCCGGCAGGCCGTTGCGGCAGGTGCCGGGATAGAGCGGGGCGCCGTCGATTCCCGCTGGCGCATCGGCGGTCTGGGCCAGCTCGCTGCGGGTGCAGCCGCAGGGATACACCGCGCCGCTCGCCCGCAAGGTTTCGAAGACCTCGCGGTAGCGCGCGCGGCGGCGGCTTTGCATCATCACCGCGCCCGCCCATTCGAAACCGCAGGCTTCGAGGGTGGCGAGTATCGCCGCCGTGGCGCCGGGCCGGCAGCGCGGCCGGTCGACGTCCTCGATGCGCAGCAGCCAGCGCCCGCCGCGCGCATGCGCCTCGAGATAGCTGCCGAGGGCGGCCACCAGCGAGCCGAAATGCAGCGGGCCGGTGGGCGAAGGCGCGAAGCGGCCGCAGGCCACCCGGCTGTCGGCGGTCATGGCAGGCCCGGGGTTGCCGGGCAGGGCACCGCACGGCAGGCGGCGGGACGGAACAGCCGAACATCAGCCACTTTTTCCGGCCGCCGCCGCCGGGTGGAATAGAATACGCGGCTCATTTTCCGATCGGAGCCTGCCATGGCCACCATTGCCCTCACCGCCGACAATTTCAAGGAAACCATCTCCAGCCACGACATCGTCATCATCGATTTCTGGGCGGACTGGTGCGGCCCCTGCCGCTCATTCGCGCCGACCTTCGAGGCGGCTGCCGAAAAGTATCCGGAGATTGCCTTCGCCAAGGTCAACACCGAGGAACAACGCGAGATGGCGGCCGGCTTCAACATCCGCTCGATTCCGACATTGATGGTGTTCCGCGAGCAGGTCATTCTCTACGCCGAAGCGGGCGCCCTGCCCGCCGCCGCGCTGGGCCAGCTGATCGAGCAGGTGCGTGCGCTCGACATGGACAAGGTGCGCGCAGAGATCGCTGCCAGCGAAGAGCAGTAAGGGGCCCGCCCTCCCCCAGCCCCGTCCAATCGCAAACGTCGCTCGCGCGACCTTCCCTCGCGGGAGGGGTGACTGTTGACTCGCTGCGCTCGTCTATTACGGGGCGCTTCGCAAGATCGCCTGAGTGGATTGCGCCTGGCGGCGCGTGCCGCTTTCCCTTGGGGCGGCCCGGCGGGAAAGCTGCTGGGTGTTGTGCCGTCCCGCAAGCGCCGACTTTTCCCACTGAGCAAAACCACAGCAGCGTTTGCGATGGGCCGCCCACAAGTAAATGAGGCAAACGCGGCACGCGCCGCCAGGCGCAACCCGCTCCGTCGCAGCAACGAAGCGCCCCGTAACAGACGAGCGAAGCGAGCACGAAAGAACCCCCCGAGAGGGGGGCGAAGGGGGGCGGGCGTTTTTGGGCGTAGCCCCCCGATTATGGAAACTCGCAGGGCTCGTCGGGGCCTGGGGGTTCGAACCGGCGCAGCTGCTGCTGCATGATCTCGACCGTCGCCTCGGAGGCGTCGTTGCGCCGCTGCGCGATGCGGTCGGCCAGCGTGGCAGGCGTAGCTGCGGGATCGGGCGCGAGGATGGCGAACGGCACCTGCAGGCGCTGCGCCAGCGCCCGGAATGCATCGCGCTCCGCGCGCTTGAGGAAAGCCGCATCGACGATCACCGACCAGCCCGCGCGCAGTGTCGCTTCGGCCAGCTCCGCCAGCCGCGCATAGGTGCGTGCCGTGGCTGCCGGCGTATAGATCGAGCCGTCGCTGGCCGCTTCCGGGGCGAGGCCGAACAGGCGCTTCCTTTCGACATCGGAGCGAATGCGCACGCTGTCGAGAAAGTCGGCGCTGGCGAGACGGCGCGCGCTGGCCCAGGTCTTGCCGCTGCCGGAAACGCCGCAGGTGATCGTCAGGCCGGGGACCGGCGTGGCGGCGAGGCGCTGCGCCATGGCCAGGTATTCGTCTGCTTCGGCGCAGTCGCTGCGCAGCGCCGCCACCTTGGCGCGCACCAGGGCGCGATAGACCAGATAGAAGCGCAGCACGCCCAGCGCGTCGTAATCGCCGCTGTCGCTCAGCCAGGCGTTCAGCAGCCAGCTGGCGAGGCCGGGCTGCCCATGGTCGAGGAGGTCGAGCAGGGTGAAGGCGACTTCGCTGGCGACGTCGATCCAGCGGAAGCTTTCATTGAACTCGATGCCGTCGAAGGGCGTGATGCGGCCGTCGAGCAGGACCAGGTTGCCCAGGTGCAGGTCGCCGTGGCCCTCGCGGATGCGGCCGGCAGCCTGACGGCGCAGGAAATCCGCTGTGCGGCGGCCGTATTCCTCCAGCGTCCAGGCTTTCAGGCTGGCGAGGTTCGCCCGCTGGGCGGAGTCCGGCAGCAGCTGTTCCAGTTCGGTGAAATTCTCCAGAGCGGCTGCGCGCACGCTGGCGGGCGCGCCAAACGTCGTCGATGCGGCGGCCGTGGCCTGGAATGCCACGAGATCGCGGGCGAAGCCTTCGAGATGCGCGGGCGTCAGCGCGCCGCGCTGGCAGACATGGTCGAGGCGCTGCGCTTCTTCAAAGCGGCGCATCTTCACGGCAGGCTCGCCGGCCAGTTCGACGACAGCCCGATACAGTTGCGGGGCGAAGCGGCGATTCAGGCGCAACTCGGCTTCGCAGCAGGCGCGGCGCAGCGCGCGGCTGCCGTAATCGAGGAACGGCAGGGTCACGGGCTTCTTCAGCTTGTAGGCGAAATCGTCCGTGAGCAGCACCCAGGAGATGTGCGTCTCGACCACCCCGATATTTTGCGGGGCGGCGAGGGATTCCTTGAGCGCCTGAATGTAGGGGAGCGGCGTATCCTGCATAATATTCATTATGACCTTAACCGAACTCCGCTACATCGTCGCCCTGGCCCGCGAGCGTCATTTCGGCCGGGCGGCGGAAAAGTGCTTCGTCGCCCAGCCGACCCTTTCGGTGGCGGTGAAGAAGCTCGAAGAGGAGTTGGGCGTGATCCTCTTCGAGCGCGGCCAGAGCGAAGTCACCGTGACGCCCGCCGGCGCGCCGGTGGTGGCGCAGGCCGCGCGCGTGCTGGCGGAAGCCGCGCGCGTCAGGGAACTGGCCGACACGGCGGGCGACCCGCTGTCCGGCCCCCTGCGGCTGGGCGCCATCCATACCATCGGCCCCTACCTGTTGCCGTGCCTGGTGCCGCTCATCCGCGCGCGCGCGCCGAAAATGCCGCTGATGATCCAGGAAGGCCTCACCGCGCAACTGGTCGAGGCGCTCAAGAGCGGCGAACTCGATGTCGCCGTGCTGGCGCTGCCCCTCCAGGAGCCTGGCCTGGTGGCGCAGCCGGTCTATGACGAGGCGTTTCGCGTGCTGCTGCCCGCCGGCCACCCCTGGACGAAACAGAAGCAGGTCGACGCCGCCCGGCTGCTCGACGAACCGCTGCTGATGCTCGGGCGCGGCAACTGCTTCCGCGACCAGGTGCTCGACCTGTGCACGCAAGCCGGCGCGGGCGGCCCGCAGGTGCTGGAAGGCTCCTCGCTGGAAACCATCCGCCTGATGGTGGCGAGCGGGGTGGGCGTCACCGTGATGCCGGCCACGGCCGTCGACACCCTGCCGGCGGATGATCCGCTGCTGTGCGTGCGCCGCTTCGCCAAGCCGACCCCGACGCGCCGTGTCGGCCTCGTCTGGCGCGTGAGTTTCCCGCGCCATCAGGCCATCGACCTGGTGCGCGGCGCCCTGTGCGACTGCAAGCTGCCGGGCACGCAACTGACAAAATAGCCGAACCCTATCGCATATATTCAAGCAATCAACTGGATTAATTGCTTGCGGCGGCGCACAATATGCCCATGAACCGCTATGGCGGATGTCCAACTCAAAGCAAGGAGCGCAACATGAAGACCAAGAAAACCGCCCGTATCGACATCGGCATCAGCGAGGCCGACCGCGCCAAAATCACCAAGGGCCTTTCCCATTTGTTGGCGGACAGCTACACCCTCTACCTGATGACCCACAATTTCCACTGGAACGTCACCGGGCCGATGTTCAACACCCTGCACCAGATGTTCATGGCGCAGTACACCGAGCAGTGGAACGCACTCGACATCATTGCCGAACGCATCCGTTCGCTCGGCTTCCCGGCCCCCGGCACCTACAAGGAATTCACCAAGCTGGCCTCGATCAAGGAAGTGGATGGCGTGCCCAAGGCCACCGACATGATCCGCCTGCTGGTGGCGGCGCAAGAAGCCACCGCGCGCACCGCCCGCGAAATCTTCCCGCTCGTCGAGAAGGCCAACGACCAGCCCACCGCCGACCTGCTGACGCAGCGGCTGGAGGTGCATGAGAAGACGGCCTGGATGCTGCGCAGCCTGCTCGAAGAGTAAGCGGCCAGGCAATCCGATTGCCCCATTCGTCCGCGAGCTGCGGGCGGCCAGCGGCCGGCGCGGGGGATGCCTCCCTGCCGGCCGTTTCACCTTGTGCAACCTGATAAATTACCGCCATTGCGATTGGGGGGATGGCTGAATGCCTACATTGAACTGGATCGGCAAGGAAGCTGTCGTCAGGCACCATAAGGAAGTGCCCTTCCGCCTGCTGGAACCGGTGCCGGAACTCTCCTGCGAAAAAGTCGGCGCTGGCGAGACGGCAAACTGCGCGGCAAACTGCTCGGCAGTCAGCGGCAATCTGATCGTGCAGGGCGACAACCTGCACGCCCTCAAGGCCCTGCTGCCACGCTATGCCGGTCAGGTGAAGTGCATCTACATCGACCCGCCCTACAACACCGGCAACGAAGGCTGGGTTTACAACGACAACGTCAACAGCCCGGAGATTCGCAAGTGGCTGGGCGAGGTGGTCGGCAAGGAAGGCGAAACACTGGACCGGCACGACCGCTGGTTGTCGATGATGTACCCGCGCTTGGTGTTACTGCGGCAGTTTCTGCGCGAGGATGGTGCGATTTTTGTTTCCATCGACGACAACGAGGTGGCGACGTTGCGGTTGCTGATGGACGAGATTTTTGGGGCGAAGAATTTTGTGGCGACTGTGCTGTGGCAGAAGGTCTATTCGCCCAAGAACTCGGCGCGACATCTCTCTGAGGATCATGACTACATCGTTATCTATGCCGCCAAGGCTGACGCTTGGAAACCCAACTTACTTGGGCGCACTGGCGAGCAGAACGCGGCCTACAAAAATCCCGATAACGATCCAAGAGGTATATGGAAAACCAGTGATCTGTCGGCGCGCAACTATTACGGTGATGGCACATACTCGGTCACAAGCCCTTCCGGCCGCGTTATTGAGGCCCCGCCCAAAGGGCGCTACTGGACTGTTTCCAAGGCACGTTTCCAAGAACTTGATCGAGACAACCGTATTTGGTGGGGCAAGAAAGGCGATTCCATTCCCCAGATCAAACGCTTTCTGTCTGATGTGAAAGATGGTGTGGTGCCGCAGACGATGTGGTTTTATCAAGAGGTCGGCCATACGCAGGAAGGCAAGAAAGAACTTCTCGAACTGGTCGACTTCGATACATCTGACGACGTTTTCATCACGCCGAAGCCTACCCGCCTGATCCAACGCATCCTGCAGATTGCCACCGACAAGGATTCCATCGTCCTCGATAGCTTTGCCGGTTCCGGCACGACCGGCCACGCCGTACTCAAGCAGAACGCTGCAGATGGCGGTAATCGCAGGTTCATCCAGGTCGAAATGCTTCCCGAGGTGGCGACCGCGATTACGGCGAGCCGCGCGAAGCGCGCCATTTCCGGTTACACCAACGCCAAGGGCGCCTCCATCGCAGGCCTCGGCGGCGGCTTCCAGTTCTGTCGTCTGTCCGCCGAACCGTTGTTCGACGCCGACGGCCAAATCCGTAGCGACGTAACATTCGCGCAACTGGCGGAGTTTGTCTGGTTTGCCGAAACGGGTACGGGAAAACGCCTTGGCGTTTCAGAGGAGGCTAATGCCCGCGAAGCGGGCGTTATGCCGGTACTAAAAGTCGGCGCTGGCGGGACGGCAAAATTCGATTCGCCGTTGCTGGGCATTCACGAAGGCCGCGCCATCTATCTGCTCTACAACGGCATCCTCAAGGACAAATCCGTGGGCGGTGGCAACGTGCTCACCGGCCCGGTGTTCGAGGTGCTGCCGAAGTTCGCCGGGCCCAAAGTGATCTACGCCGCCGCCAACCGCATGGGCGCCCGCGCCGCGCGCGAGGGCATCACCTTCAAGCAGACGCCTTACGCGCTGGAGGTGTGAGGCGTGAGCGAAGATCTGCCGCAAGTGCTAATTATCGCCGGCCCAAACGGGGCGGGGAAAACCACGTTTGCCCGCGAGTTTCTGCCCAATGAGGCGGGCTGCCCGGTGTTCGTGAATGCCGACCTGATTGCTGCCGGACTGGCGCCTTTTGCACCCGAAACCGCCGCGTTGCGCGCGGGACGGTTGATGCTGGAGGAACTCGCGCGCCATACCGCGGCACGCAGTAGTTTTGCCTTTGAGACGACCTTGTCGGGACGCGGCTACTTGCGATTGATCCGTCAATGGCAACAGCTTGGATATCGCGTCGGCTTGATTTTTCTGCGGCTTGACAGCGCCGAGGAGGCGATTGCCCGGGTGGCGCAGCGGGTCAGACAAGGGGGCCATGACATTCCTCTCGAGGTGATCCGCCGCCGGTTTGCCGCCGGGCTGCAAAACTTTACATTGCACTACGCCCAGGCGGTTGATTACTGGGCTTTGTATGACAATGCCGGCGAGCAACCGGTGTTGATGGATTGGAGCGAGAAAGCATGAAGCCACGGCCACTGGAAGAAGCTAAAAATTCGGGGCTGCGCGGGTCATTTCCGGCGCTGCAACGCGCGGCACTGCGCGCGCGCGAAATTGCGGCGAGTACCCGTACGCTGATTGTCATCAGCCGAAATGGCCAGGTGGACTATCGCTATCCCGACCCGAACCTTTCGTCCATGCACGTCATTGATGAAGCTGCCGCAACCGTGGTGCAAGAACTGCCCGCTGGTTTCGGGAAGAAACCATGACTGCTTTCTCTCCCAAGAACTACCAGACGCAAGTGCTCGACAGCGTGGAAGCCTATTTCAAGGCCTGCCACGAACTGCCCTCGCCCTCGATGGCATTCACCGCCACCACCGAACGCTTGTGGGGGCGCGGTTTGTCGTACAACCCGCTGTCTGGCTTTCCGGCTGACATGCCGTACTTTTGCCTGCGCGTACCGACCGGCGGCGGCAAGACCTGGTTGGCCGCCAAGAGCGTTGCACGGATCAACACCCACCTGCTGCGTACCGAGCACAGCGTGATTCTGTGGCTGGTGCCCAGCAAGCCGATCCGCGAGCAGACGATCAAGGCGCTGAAGGATCGCAGTCACCCCTATCACGCCGCACTGCGCGAAGCGGGTCCAATAACGGTGCTCGATCTCGAAGAGGCCAAGAGCGTCACCCGTGCCACGCTGGAGTCTTCGACCACGGTGATCGTCGCCACGCGGCAGGCGTTTCAGGTGGAAGAGGAAGAATGCCGCAAGGTGTATCAGTCCAGCGGCGCGCTGATGCACCACTTCGACCACCTGTCGCCGACGCAGCGCGACGAGTTGCTGACTGAAGGAGAAGGCGCGGAACGCACCACACCTTGCTCGCTGGCCAATGTGCTGCGCCTGCGCCGGCCGTTCGTGGTGGTGGACGAGGCGCACAACAGCCGCACCGAACTGGCCTTCGACACGCTGGCGCGCTTCCGCCCCAGCGGTGTGATGGAACTGACCGCCACGCCCGATCTGGAGCGCACGCCCAGCAATGTGCTGCACAGCGTTTCCGCCGCCGAATTGAAGGCGGAAGAAATGATCAAGCTGCCAGTGGTGCTGGAAACCGAACCCAATTGGCAACAGTGCCTGGCCGATGCCATTGGCCGGCGTGATGCCCTGCACAAGCTGGCGGATGAAGAGCGCAGGGCCGGGGCGCCCTACCTGCGCCCCGTGGTATTGATTCAGTCCGAACCGCGCCGCGCCGGCATCGAGACGCTGGATTTCGAGAAGGTGCAGAATGAGCTGATCACCCACCACGCCATCCCGGCCAGCGAAATCGTCGTCGCCACCGGCGAGGAAAAAGGGCTGGAGCAGATCGATACCGACTACAAGTTGGGCATTGCCGATCCGGCTTGCCCGGTCCAGTTCGTCATCACCCAGAAGGCACTGGCCGAAGGCTGGGACTGCCCGTTTGCCTACATCCTGGTCAGTATGGCTTCGTTGTCGTCGGCCACGGCGGTAGAGCAGTTGCTCGGGCGCGTGTTGCGGCAGCCTGATGCGGCCCATCGGCAGGCGAAGGCATTGAACCAGTCTTATGCTTTCGTGGTGTCGCGCAACTTTGCCGAGACGGCAGGCGCGCTGCGGGATCGTCTGGTGGCAGGCGCAGGCTTCGAGCGGCGCGAGGTGACCGAGTTCGTTACTGCCGCCAAGGCCGAGCAGGCACGACTGGACCTGGAGGGGCACGCCGGGCGCGTGGTCGTTCGGCCCGTGGCGATTACCTTGTCCGAAAAACCCGACCTGAAGAGCGTGCCGAAGCCGGTGCGCGACAAGGTGGGCTGGGACGGCAAGCTCAATACGCTGACGATCAGCGCCCCGCTGACCGAAGATGAGGCCGCAGTGCTCAAGGCATCGGTCACCTCCGAAGCGGCCGCAGCGGCGATTGTGGAAGCGGCAGAAGTCAGTCGCACCACGGCGATCGAGTTTTTTCAGACGCCCGCTGAATTGGGGGAGCGCTTCCGCGTACCCGCTTTGGCCTTGCGCGTGCAGGGCGCACAGGGTGAATTGGCGCTATTCGATGACCCCGAGGTACTGGAGTACCCGTGGGATTTGTCTCCCTACGATGCTGCGCCTACGGCCGATGACCTGACGGCATTGGGCGCTGCGCTGAAAGTTTCGGAAGGTGGCGAGATCGACATCGACGCTGGCGGCCATATGGTGTCGCGCTTTCTGCCCGAATTGCAGCGCGATCTGGGCCTCGTCTATCAGCCTGAAAACTGGGATGAGGCTCGCATCGCCACCTGGCTGTGCCGCAACCTGCCCGAGCCGTCGCTGACCCATGCCAGCAAGCAGGCGTTTGTCGCCGCGTGGCTCACCGACTTGCTGCGCCGGGAAGGATTCACGCTGGCGCGCGCCAACTTGCAGAAGTTCCTGATCCGCAATCTGGTCGAGGCGCGCATTCGTGAACTGCGCAAGCAGGCGGTCGGCAAGGCCTACCAGCAGGCACTGTTTGGTGAGGATGCAACCTCGCGCGTGGCGGTGACGGATCAATATGCCTTCGAGTTTCACGCGCAGGCCTATGCACCCAGCCGCGATTACGATGGGCGCACATCGGAATACGGGCATTTCGACTTCCGCAAACATTTCTACGGGCGCGTGGGCGACTTCGACAGCAAGGAAGAGTTCGAATGCGCCTGCCAACTGGACATGCTGGCGCAGCAGGGGCGCATTCAGTTCTGGGTGCGCAACCTTGTTCGGCGCGAGGGCAGTTCGTTCTTCCTGCAGAAGGCGGATGGCCGGTTCTATCCCGATTTTCTGTGCCAGTTGCCCGGTAGTTCAGAAAAGCCCGGATCGATTCTGGCGGTGGAGTACAAGGGTGCCGATCGCTGGAACGGCGCCGAGGATGATCGTTTGATCGGCGGTCTGTGGGCCAACCTGTCGGAAGGCCGATGCCGGTTCGTAATGGTCAAGGACAAGCGGTGGGATTGGATCGAGGAGCGCTTGAAATGAGTCGCCTTGATCGCAGCGGGGCGAAAATCGCCGTCCCGCCAGCGCCGAATATTTCAGATTAATCTCAGTCGGCGTAGCCGCTCCGGTTGCCCCTGTTGTTGTTCCGGTCGGCATGGCGCGGTGCGGCGTGGGCTCCCTTGCGGTCTTGCCACGGCTGTTTCTGGCCGTTGCCGGTTTTCCTGCCCGCAGCGGCCGGTTTGCCGAATGCGGGTTTGCCGGCAAATTTCCTGCCGGGTTTGCCGGACGGCTTGCCGGCGCTGCCAGCGCCCGGCCTGAAGCGCGCCTCCATGCCGGCGACGGCCGACACATTCACCTTGTGGCCGATGAAGCGCTCGATCTTCTGCAGCGCCGGCAGGTCATTGCGATTGACGAAGGAGATCGCCGTGCCGCTGGCGCCGGCGCGGCCGGTGCGGCCGATGCGGTGCACGTAGTCCTCGGCGAACTTGGGCAGGTCGAAGTTGAAGACGTGGGTGATGCTCGGCACGTCGAGGCCGCGCGCGGCGACGTCGGTGGCGACGAGGATGCGGGCGTGGCCGCGGCGCATCACGTTCATCATGCGCGTGCGGTGCTTTTGCGGCAGGTCGCCGTGCAGGGCGACGGTGGCGTGGCCGTCGGCTTCCAGCGAAGCGGCGAGTTCCTCGGCATCGCGCTTGGTGGCGGTAAATACTACCGCCTGGTTGATGGCGATGTCGGCCAGCCAGTGGCCGAGCAGGCGACGCTTGTGGCCGAGGTCATCGACATAGAAGACCTGCTGGTCGATCAGCACGCGCGCGGCAGCCGGCTTTGCCACGGCGATGGTCTGCGGGTCGGTGAGCAGCTGGCGCGACAGGCGTTGCACGTCGGCCGACAGGGTGGCGGTGAAGCAGACGGTCTGGCGCGCGCCCGGCAATTTTTTGGCGATGGCCAACACGTCGTCGGCGAAGCCCATGTCGAGCATGCGGTCCGCCTCGTCGAGCACCAGCACTTCGATGCCGGCCAGGGCGATGCGGCCGCTGTTGATCTGGTCCATGAGACGGCCGGGGGTGGCGACCAGGATGTCGTAGGGGCCGGACAGCGCCTTGTTCTGGCTGAAGTAGGATTCGCCGCCCGTGATGCAGACGGTGCGACAGCGCGGCAAGGCACGGCCGAAATCGCTGGCGGCCTTGCTGACCTGCTGCGCCAGTTCGCGCGTCGGGGTCAGCACGAGCATGCGCGGGCCGGAGAGGCGCAGCGGGCTTGCACCCAGCATGTTCTGCAGGGCGGGCAGCAGGAAGGCGGCGGTCTTGCCGGTGCCGGTGGGGGCGGTGGCGATCAGGTCGCGGCCGGCCAGCAACAGCGGAATCGCCTGCATCTGGACGGGTGTCGGTGCGGTGATGCCGTGCGCGGCAAGGGTGGGGACGAAGGCCGGGTCAAGGCCGAGTTCGGTAAAGCTGGTCATCGGAATTCCTGTAGGCAAACGAGAAGTGCCGCGGTCAAGAATGCACGCCAGCCAATGGAGCAGGCGTCCATGGCAGGCAGGTTGGGTCTATCAACATCGACGCCAACCTGCATGTGCCCTACGGAAACGACCGTAAAGCGGGGGGCCAGAAATCGATGACAGCCGGCACGACAACCGCCGGCAACCGAAGCGGGGGCGCGACTTTCTCATAGAATGGGAGCGCTTGTCAAATCGAAATAGAAATCGAAATGATCGACTCAAGCCTGATCGGCTCAAGCCGGGCGGCACTTTTGCCGATCAAACGGTTTGGATTGCGAGGGCGTATCCATTGCGGCGGAACAGGGTAAAGGACTGATTCTTCAGATGGCCAAGGATTTCGATTCCAGATCGCGCGCGTACCTGCGCAGGCTTGCCGAAAAACGGGCGGCCCGTGAGGCCGGCGAGCAATCCCCGCCGACGGAGCCCGATGTCCCTGGGCAGGCAGCGGCCGACGCGCAGGCCCACCGCGCAGCGGAAGAGCAGGCCAGACTGGCAGCCGAGGAAGAGGCCCGCCGTGTCGCCGAAGAGCAGGCCCGGCGCGAGGCAGAAGAACAGGCGCGCCGCGCAGCCGAGGAACAGCTGCGGCGCGCGGTTGAAGAGAAGGCCAGGCGCGAGGCCGAAACAAAGGCGCGGCTGGAAGCCGAGGAAAGGGCGCAGCGCGAGGCTGCAGAGCGGGCGCAGCGCGAAGCCGCAGCAGAGGCGCGCCGCGTCGCCGAGGATGCGGCCCGCCGCGAGGCCGAGGAGCAGTTGTGGCTGCGGGCGGAGGCCATGGCGCGGGCGAATGCGTCCCGCTCAAGCAGCAAAGAGGCGGACAAGGGATTCGCCAGCGTGGCCGCCGCCACTGCGCCTGCCAGCGGCAAGGCTACCGCTTCCACCGCCGCAGGCTTGCGGCGGCAGGCCAGGTGGCTGCTGCCGGTGCTGGCGTTGGTGCTGGCGCTGCCGGTGCTGGGACTGGCCATCGTTCAATTCGTCTCCTTCGGCGGCAGGATCCCGGCGTTGGAGCGGGTCGCCGCCGCGCAGCTCGGGCAGCCCGTCCGGATCGCTTCCCTGCGCCTGTCGCTGCTGCCGCAACCGCACTGGCGCCTGGGCGGCGTCGTGGTGGGCGACAAGGGGCAGATCAAGGCCCGGCAGGTCACGCTCGCCACCGAACTGGGCTCGCTGCTGGGCGGTGTCACGACAGGCGATGCCATCGAGATCGAGGCTCCGGTCATCGATGCGGAGGGCCTGGCCTGGCTGCTGTTTGCCCGGCCGCAGAGCCCTGTCGAGCCAGCGAGCCGGCCAAGAAGACTGAGCGCGCGCGATGCCAGGCTGGAATTCGCGCATCTCGCCCTGCCGGCAGTTTCCGTTCAGGCCGAGATCGGCGCGCAAGGGCTCTGGAGCAACGCGCGCATCCAGTCCGCCGACCAGACCTTGTCGTTGGTACTGAATCCGCAGGGCGAGCGGGTGAGTTTCGAGCTTGCCGCGAAGCCCTTCCCGGTGCCCTTCGGGCCCGATTTGAAGCTGGCCGATTTCGATGCCAAGGGAACGGCGGATCGCGACGGCATCGCGCTGGCGCAATTCGGCAGCCGCCTGCATGGCGGAGTGCTCGCCGGCAGCGGCCGGCTGGCGTGGGGCGGCGAATGGCGTCTCGAGGGCGCCCTGGATGCGCGCCATATCGATATCGCACAGCTGTTGCCCGCAGTGCTGCAGAGCGGCCGCCTCGAAGGCAAGGCGAATTTTGCGATGCGCGCCGGGCAGGCGCCGCAGCTCTTCGACACGCTGCGCATGGAGGGCAACTTCATGATCCGCAAAGGGGCCGTGCAGGGCGTCGACTTTGGCCGCATGCTGCAAAACAACGAGGCCGGCGACAGGACCGAATTTGCCGAGCTTGCCGGCGGCTTTGTCCATGAGCGCGGTGCGACGCAGTTGCGGCAGATGCGTCTGGTCGCCGGTTTGCTGCTGGCAACCGGGAATGCCGAGGTCGATGCTGACAGGAACCTGCGCGGCCGCCTGGTCGTCGATCTCGGCGTCGCGGGGGAGCGCCGCCGCGCCAGCCTGAGCCTGACCGGTACGCCCCAGTCCCCGGTCTGGGGCAGACGCTAACTTTC
>CAYYHO010000005.1:0-21636 GCA_964471725.1 uncultured Methyloversatilis sp.
TGACCCAGACCGACGCCTGCCTCACCCGTCAGTACGAAGCCCTGCTGGCCACCGAGGGCGTCACGCTCGGCTTCGCCGCCGACGGCATCCGCCGTCTGGCGCAGATCGCCTTCGAGGTGAACGAAAAAACCGAAAACATCGGTGCGCGCCGCCTGTACACGGTGATGGAGAAACTGCTCGAAGGCATTTCGTTTACCGCCGGAGCGGCAGGCGCCGAGACGGCCCTGACGGTCGATGCCGCTTACGTCGAGGAGCGCCTCGCCGAACTGGCGCAGCGCGAGGACCTGTCGCGCTACGTGCTTTGAGCGGCTGGATCGGGCACGTGCTCGAGATTTTCCTGCGCATCTTCGGCATCGTCTTTCCCATCTTCGCCATCATCGCGGCGGGCTGGCTGTATGCGCGTTACCGTCAGACGCGCGGCGGCCTCGACATGGGGTTCGCCAACCAGCTCAACATGGATATCTTCGTGCCGGCGCTGGTGTTCGCCGCGCTGGCCTCCAGAAGCTTCGATCTGGCCGCCTACCAGGGTCTGGCGCTGGGCGCCCTCGGGGTGATGCTCGGTTCCGGCCTGATCGCCTGGGGCATGGCCCGCGCACTCGGCGAACAACCCAACACCTTCGTGCCGCCGATGATGTTCGTCAACGCCGGCAACATGGGCCTGCCCCTGATGGTGCTGGCCTTCGGCGAAGCGGCCCTGCCGGCGGCCGTCGTGTTGTTCTTCGTCGAAAACACGCTGCACTACGTGCTGGGCACCTGGATGCTCGACCACCGCGCCCGCCTGTGGAACCTGTGGCGTGTGCCGGTCATCTTCGCCGCGCTGCTGGCGCTGGCGCTGGGCTGGCTCGATATCGAGGTCTGGCCGCCGCTGCATACGGCCATCAAGTTGCTGGGCGAGGTGGCGATTCCCTTGTTGCTGTTCTCCCTCGGGGTGCGCATGGCGACCTCGCGCTTTTCCGACCTGCGCATCGGCACGATCGGCGCGCTCGCCTGCCCGCTGATGGGCATGGCCCTGGCCTGGGGATTGGCCCACGCACTGGGTCTCGATGCGCAAAATGCCGCAATGCTGCTGGTGTTCGGCGCCCTGCCGCCCGCCGTGCTTAACTATGTGTTCGCCGAACGCTATCATCAGGAACCGGCCAAGGTGGCGTCCATCGTGATGCTCGGCAATCTGGGCGCGCTGTTTTTCGTGCCGCTGGCGCTGGCCTTGACGATGACAATAAACTGAATGGAGCGCGCGGAGATGTCCAGCGAGTACCCGAAACTGACGCAGGCGTTTGCCGAGGAGCCCGACCGCTTCCCGCGCAATCTGGCGGCCCGGCATCCGCGCATTGCCGGCAAGCTGGATTCGCTCTGGGGGTCTTCGCAGTGTATCGCGGTGCTTGACGAGCTGATGCTGTCGGGTCGGCCCGATCGCCATGGGTTTTCCTTCGAGGTGGCGTGCGAACTGTTCTCCCTCAAGGAGAGCCACGATGGCCTTTACCCGCAACTTGGCGCAAGTTCCCACGATCCGTTTTCGGCGGCAATTTCCGATGCGGTGCGTGCCGGCGCCGAGCGCCGGCGCGAACTGGCGCGGCAAAACGGCAACGGCGCGACCGGAGACCAGCCGGCGGTCGCCGGAGCGCCCAACGGCAAGCCGCAGAAGAGCGCGGAGGAGAAGCGTGCGCGCGCCGCCTCGGCCGGCGACCAGGCCAGGGCGCGCATCAGGGAAGACGTGCAGTGGCCGCAGGTGTCCAGCCTCGAGGAACTGGGCCAGATCATGGAGCAGCGCGGCCAAGGCCTGCCGGCACCGCGGCGCGACGCGCGCCAGCTGCTGGAAATCCTCCAGCAATACGTCGTCTTGTCGAGCGCGGACATCGACAATGCCATCAAGATCCAGTCCCTGAAAGGCAAGAAGCGCGAGCCGATCGGCAAGGTGCTGCTGCAGCTGGGGGTCGTGAGCAGCGAATACGTGACGCGCGCGCTGTGCCTGCAATATGGCGTGCTGATGGCCAATCTGCAGCGCATGCACATCCATTCGGATGCCATCAAGCAGATATCGATCGATGTCGCGCGGCGGGCGAACGTGGCTCCGCTTGCCGTGCTGGACGGGGTGCTGTTCCTGGCGGTGGAAAATCCGTTCGCCTTCGACCAGCGCGAGTATTTCGGCTTTTTGGCCAAGTCGAAGATCGAACTGGTCATGGCGCCGGCCGAGCAGATCGTTCAATGTCTCGCCGGCTACGGCCAGATCAACTCCGTCAAACAGGCCGACCAGGAATTCCGCTTCCTCGCCCAGAAGGCGCTGGCCGACGCGCCACCCCTGGTGGCGGTGAGCGAAGAACAGGATGCCGGCGAGGGCAGCCACATTTCCCAGAACGATGCGACCGTCGTCGGCCTGGTGAACAAGATCATTTCGGATGCGTCGGCGGTCGGCGCCTCGGACATCCATATCGAATCATTCCCGAGCGACCCCCTGGCGCGCATCCGCTTCCGCCGCGATGGCCGCATGGAGAGTTACTCGCAATATGCGGCGAGCTATCACCGCGCGGTAGTGTCGCGCATCAAGATCATGGCCAGCCTCAACATCGCCGAACGCCGGCTGGCCCAGGACGGCAAGATCACCGTCAACCGCGCCGGCCATGCGCCCCTCGATCTGCGCGTGGCCACCATCCCCACGGTGCGCAGCATCGAAAATGTCACGATCCGTCTGCTGCATGCCGGAGACCCGCTGCCGATCGACAGGCTGCGCATGGTCGAGCGCGACCTTGCCGTGTTCAAACGGCTGATCGAGAAGCCCTATGGCCTGATCCTGGTCTGCGGACCCACCGGCAGCGGCAAGACCTCGACCCTGCACTCCGTGCTGCAGGAGCTGAATACGCCCGAACGCAAGATCTGGACGGCCGAGGATCCGATCGAAATCGTCCAGAAGAACCTCAATCAGGTGCAGGTGAATGCGAAGATCGGCTGGACTTTCGCCACTGCCTTGCGGGCATTCCTGCGCGCCGATCCCGATGTCATCATGATCGGCGAAATGCGCGACCTGGAAACCGCCCAGATCGCCCTGGAAGCCTCCATGACGGGCCACCTGGTGCTGTCGACCCTGCACACCAACTCGGCCTCGGAAACCACGGCCCGCCTGCTCGACCTCGAGGTCGACCCCTTCAACCTCGCCGATGCCCTGATCTGCGTGCTGGCCCAACGGCTGACCCGCGGCCTGTGCCCGCATTGCGCGCAGGAAGACGTCCTGAGTTCCATCGAAACCGACGAGCTGGCCGTCGAATATTATTTCTCGGCGCACCAGCGGCCGCCTTCGCTGGCGGAAAAAGAGGCGATCGTCCGCGACTGGCGGGCGCGCCTGACGGAAGACGGAGCCCTGACCCTGCGGCGGCCCAAGGGTTGCGCGAAGTGTTCCGGCGAAGGGTACAAGGGGCGCTTCGCCCTGTTCGAACTGCTGGAAGTGACGCCGCAGATCCGCGACCTGATCGCGCACAAATCGTCTGCCGCCAAGTACCACCGCATCGCCGTCAGCCAGGGCATGCGCACGCTGAAGCAGGATGGCATCGAAAAGGCCTTGCAGGGTCTGACCGACATGACGCAGGTGCGCGGGGTGTGTAATTAAACGCCCGCCCCCCTTCGCCCCCCCTCGCGGGGGGCGAAGGGGGGCGGGTCAACAAACTGGGGGGCGGGCCTAACTGCGCCTTCCTTCGATCAGCGAGTAGACCGCAGGCACCACCACCAGCGTCAGCAGGGTGGAGGAAATCATGCCGCCGATGACGGCGATCGAGAGCGGTTGGTTGGTTTCTGCACCGGCGCCGAGGCCCAGCGCGGCGGGGAAGAGGGCGAGGATCACCGTCGCCGAGGTCATCAGCACCGGCCGCATGCGCACCGGACAGGCGTTGCGCAGTGCCGCGTCGACTTCGAGGCCCTGCGCGCGGCGCTGGTTGGTGAGATCGACCAGCAGGATGGAGTTTTTGGCGACCAGGCCGATCAGCAGCGTGAGGCCGATCATCGAATAGATGTTGAGCGTCTGGTTGAACAGCCATAGCGCGGCGACGCCGCCGATGACGGCGAGCGGCTGGGCCAGCATGACGATGGCCGGCTGCAGGAAGCTGTTGAACTGGCTGGCGAGCACCATGTAGAGCAGCACCAGGGCGAGGCCGAAGGCGAAGGCCATGTACTTGACCGTCTTGCCGAACTCCTCGGCCTGGCCGATCAGCTTGATCTGGTAGCCGGCCGGCAGGATTTCGGCGCCGGTCTGGCGCACCAGATCGACGGCTTCGCCGAGCGGAATCGATGGGGTGGCGTAGAAGGTGGCGGCGTATTGCAGGTCGAAGCGCCCGATCACCGCCGGGCCGAGCTTTTCCTCGAAGCGGGCGATCGAATCGAGCCGCACCATCTTGCCGTCGCGGCTGCGGATGAAGATTTTCGCCAGGTCGGCGGGCTGCGTGAATTCGCCGGGTTTCGCCTTGACGCGGATGTCGTAGCGCTGGCCGTCGCCGGGTTCATCGTTGAACTTGGCGATGTCGACGCCGCCGGTCAGCATGTTCACGGCCAGCGCGACATCGGCGCTGGAGAGGTTGGCGTTGGCGATGCGCAGGCGGTCGGGCTTGAACACCAGTTGCGGCAGGTCGAGCTGGACATCCGAGTCGACGCGGCCGATGCCGGGAATGGCGGCGAACTTCTGCTGCAGTTCGCGCGCCAGGCGGCCGATCTCGTCGATGTTGTCGCCGGCCAGCACGAACTGCAGGGGCTCGCCGCGCTGGTTGCCGCCGACGATGGAGAACGGCGCGGCGAAGGCGCGTGCGCCGGGAATGGCGGCGAGTTCCTTGCGCACCGCCTGGATCACCTGCTGCTGGCTGCGTGTGCGCTCCTCGCGCGGCGCCATGCGCACCACCACCGTGCCCTGGTTGACCTGGCCGGCGGTGCCGAGGCCGATGAGGGCGAATTCGGTGCGGATTTCCGGGTAGCGGTCGAGGATGGCTTCCACTTCGCGCAGGCGGCTGTCGGTGTAATCGATGCTCGAGCCAAGGGGGGTGCGCAGGGAAACGCGGAAGCGCCCCTCGTCCTCTTCCGGGGTGAAGGTCTTGCCGACGTTCATGAAGAAGAAGCTGCTGGCGGCGACGACCAGCACGGTGAGCACGACCACCGCCCAGCGGTGGCGCAGCGCGCGGTCCAGCCAGCGCACATAGAAGCGATCCAGGCCGTCGAGCAGGCCGTCGAGCAGATGGTAGACGCGGCCGTGCTGTTTGGCGACCCGCAGGTAGCGCGAGCACAGCATCGGTGTCAGCGTCAGCGAAACGAGCAGCGGAACCAGCACGCCGAAAGTGACGACGACGGCGAAAGAACGGAAGAACTGGCCGATGATGCCGGAGAGGAAGATCACCGGCGCAAAGATCGAGACCAGCGAAAGGGTGGCGGCGATGACGGCGAACACCACCTCCTTGCTGCCATTGACGGCTGCGGCGTGCGGGTCGGGGTCGATCTTCTCGCGGTGGCGGTAGATGTTCTCCAGCACCACGATGGCATCGTCCACCACCACGCCGATCAGCAGCAGCAGCGCCAGCATGGTCAGCGCGTTCAACGTGTAGCCGAAGAAGTAGATGATGGCGATGGCGCCGAACAGCGAGACGGGGATCGCCAGGGCGATGATCAAAGTCGAGCGTACCGAGCGCAGGAAGAACCAGACCACCAGCGCGGCGAGCAGGGTGCCTTCGATGAGGTGCTGCTTCAGTGCATTGACGATTTCGAGAATGAAGACGGCGTCGTTGGAGACGATGGTGATTCGCATGCCGGGCGGCAGTTGCGGCTGGATCTCCTGCGCCAGCCTGGCCTTGATGCGTTCGGCGATGGCGACCGTGTTGGCGTTGGCCACCTTGACGACGCCGAGGCCGATGGTCATTTCGCCATTGAAGCGGGCCAGCTGGCGGTTGTCGGTGAGACCGTCCTCGAGTTCGGCGACATCGCCAAGGCGGATGGCGACGCCATTGCGCTGGCCGACGACGAGGTTGGCGAGTTCGTCGAGGCTGTGGAACTCCAGGTCGAGCTTGACCAGGCTTTCGGTGGTCTGGCCGACGACGAAGCCGCCGGCAAGCTGGACATGCTCGGTGGCGAAGGCATTGCTGATGTCCTGGGGCGCGACGGCCAGCGCCGCCATGCGGTCGGGCAGCAGGTTGACGCGGATGGTGCGGTCGCGGCGGCCGCCGAGGCGCACTTCGCCGACGCCGTCGATGGTCTCCAGCTTCTTTTTCACCACGTTGGCGGCGTACTGGTTGAGTTGCTGCTGTGTCCGGTCGCCCTGCAGCGCCATCCAGAAGATCGGCGAGGCGTTGGTTTCCACCTTGGCGACGATGGGCGGATCGACATCCTTCGGCAGCCGCCGCTGGGCCTGGTTGACCTTGGACTGCACCTCGTTGAAGGCGACATCGATGTTCTTTTCGAGTCCGAAGGTGATGTTCACCACCGAAACGCCGGGCGAAGAAGTGGACTGGATGTGCTCGATGCCCGGCACGCTATTGACGGCGCTCTCGATCACGTTGGTGATGCTGGCATCGACGATGTCCGGGTTGGCGCCCTTCAGCGTGGTGGTGATCGAGACGACCGGAAACTCGATGTACGGCAGCCGATCCATGCCGATGCGGTTGAAGGAGATGATGCCGAACAGCACCAGCACGGCGGACAGCATCCAGGCCAGGACGTGGCGCTTGATGGAAAGCTCAGGCAGGGTCATGCGGACACCGGCGAGCCGTTTCCGGGAGATGGCTCAGGAATCGGGCCGGGCTTCATTTCGCAGCGCGTGCGCTGGCGTTGGACTTGTTGGCCGTTGCGGGCGGCGCTGCTGCCTTGATGCCGACTGCCGCGCCGTTGCTGAGGAAGCCGGCGCCATCGAGGGCGACGGTTTCGCCTTCCTTGAGTCCGGCGAGGATCTCGATCATGCCGTCCTTTTTGGCGCCGACCCGGACGACGCGCTGCTGCGCGGTTTTCTTGCCGTCAGCCTCGACGATGGCGTAGACCACCTTGCCGGCGGGGCGCAGCACGACGCTCTGCTCGGGCACCACGAGCGCCGCTTCCTTGGCGGCAATCTGCACCGACGCATTGACCGTGCCGCCGGCCCGCAGCGTGCCATCGCCGACCAGTTCGGCGACCACGTTCAAGGCGCGGCTGGATTCGGCCAGCGCGGGGCGAATTTCGGTAATTTTCGCGGTGAATGTCTTGCCGGGCGCCAAGGGCGAGGTGAGCCGCACGGTTTGTCCGATTGCCAGCCGCGGCGCGATAGCCTCGGGGAAGGGCAGGTGGGCGCGCAGGCGCTGGTTGGAAACCAGCTGGAACAGCGGGTCGCCGAGCTTGACATAGTCGCCGGCGGCGATCATGCGGTTTTCGATCGCCCCGGCGTACGGCGCCACCACGGTGGTCTTGCCGATCGCGCGCCTGCCGATGCCGGCGCGCGCGCGGGCGGCGGCGAGTTGCTCGGCGATCGCGGCGCGCTGCGCCCTGGCGTCATCGGCGGCGTTCTGTGCGAGGAAGCCCCTGGCCACCAGGCTTTGCTGGCGTTCGACTAACTTCTCCTGCTGTGCCAGCAGAGCCTCGAGGCGCTTGACCTCGGCCTCCTCGGCCTGGTTCTGCAACTGGAAGTCGGTCGGGTCGATCACGGCCAGTACATCGCCCTGCCTGACCTGAGAGCCGGAGATGGCCAGCACCTTGACTACCTTGCCGGCGACTTCGGCGCCGATTTTCGGGTTGACCACTGCCTCCAGGGTGCCCAGCGTGTCCTCGGTGACCTCGAAGGCGCCGCTTTTCGCCTCGGTAACGGTAATCAAGACCGGTGGCGGGCCCGCCGGTTTTTTTTCCGCAGCGGGCTTGTCGCAGGCCGCCAGCAGCAGGGCGGTGCAGGAAACCAGGACAAGAGCGCGGGACATGGTCATGGCATTACCGAGGCCAGCCTACATGGCTGGAAAATTCCTCGTGGCATGGGTGCACAGGGTTGCGCCTGCGACGTGGGACGTCGTCGGTAGCGGTGAGGGGTTCATCGCGGTGCGGCGGGGGCGGTCGGGCTGCTATGATCGCCGGCAGCCTTGGCGGCGGAGGGTTGCGCCGTGCCGGGCGGGGGCGGCAATACCAATGCCCCCCGATTGCCGCAGGCTGACAGGAGCAGGGCGCTGGCGATCAGCAAGGCGGCAGGGCGGTTCAGGGCAGGTAGTGACATGGCGGAGATGTTAACACGGAGGCAATGTGGAAGAACGCGAATTCTTGGCGCTGGCGGATGCCCATCTGGCACGGTTGGAAACCGAACTGGAACGTTTGCAGGCTCGCTTGCAGGCCGAGGGTGGTGTCGATTTCGATTTTGAACTGAAACCGGGCGGCATCATCGAGATCGTCTGCGCCGATGACAGCAAGATCATCGTCAATCGCCACGCGGCGGCACGGGAAATCTGGGTGGCGGCGCGGGCGGGCGGCTATCACTTCAAGCCGCAGGATGGGCGCTGGGTGGGTACCCGCGATGGCGCGGAGCTGGCGCAGATATTGTCGCGCTGCCTCAGCGAACAGGCGGGCGCGGCGCTTCGGCTGGACTGGTAGGCGGCCCGCCGGGCATGGCGACGCGCCGATCGGGAGCGATCTGCCGGATCTGGGCATCCTGTACCGGCGCCGGTACCTGGGAGCGCGTCGGCTCGATTCTGGCGGGATCGGCGCTCACCGGGGAGTCGGTGGGGATGTATTCGCGGTAGGCGTAATCGCTGAAGGCATTGCCGGTGGCCGGATCGCGGCTTTCGACGCGCTGAATGCCGGCAGGGGGATCGCGGTGCATCTCGGGCACGTCCTTCAGCGCCGTTTCCATGTAGCCGATCCAGATCGGCAGGGCCGCCGAGGCGCCGGTTTCGCCGCCGCCCATGCGCTTGGGCTGGTCGAAGCCGATCCAGGCGACACCGACCATGGCGGGCTGGAAACCGCAAAACCAGGCATCGACATAATCATTGGTGGTGCCTGTCTTGCCGGCGAGATCGAGGCGCTTGAGGATCTGGTCGGCGCGTGCGGCGGTGCCGCGCCGGGCGACGTCGTGCATCATGCTGTCCATCAGCCAGGCATTGCGCGCATCGATGATGCGCAGGGATTCGTCGCCCGCCAGTGCGGGCGTGGTTTCTGCCAGCACCTTGTTGTTGGCATCCAGTATCTGCTTGACGATGAACGGCTCTATCTTGTAGCCGCCGTTGGCGAACACGGCATAACCGCCGAGTTGCTGCCAGGGCGTGACTGCTCCGGCGCCCAGGGCGAGGGTTAGATACGGGGGATTCTTGTCGGCATCGAAGCCGAAGCGGCTGACGTAGTCCTGGGCGTAATGCGGGCCGATGCTGCGGATCAGGCGGATCGAGATCATGTTCTTCGACTTGGCCAGTGCGGTGCGCAGGGTCATCGGGCCGTCGTACTTGCCGTCGTAGTTCTTCGGTTCCCAGGCCTGGCTGCCGGTTTCTTCGGCCGAAACCGAGAGCGGCTCGTCCGGCAGTACGGACAGGGGGGTGAAACCCTTCTCGAGCGCCGCCGAATAGATGAAGGGCTTGAAGCTGGAGCCGGGCTGCCGCCAGGCCTGCGTGACATGATTGAATTTGTTACGGCTGAAATCGAAGCCGCCGACCAGTGCGCGCACCGCGCCGTCGTTGGGGTTGGCGGCGACGAAGGCGGCCTCGATCTCCGGCCACTGGGCCACCTGCCAGCGCCCCTTGCCGTCCTGGGTCAAACGCATGATCGCGCCGCGGCGCAGCCGCTTGTTTGCCGGCGCCTTGCTGTCGAGCATGCGCTGCGCGAAACGCAGTCCGTTGCCTTCGACGGTGACGAGCTCGCCGCCCGGCAGGTAGGCGCGCAGTTTTTCCGTGCTGGCTTCGAGTACCAGGGCGAGGCGCAGGTCGTCGGCGTCGTCGAAGTCGTACAGCAGTTCATCGATCTGTTCGTCGTCGTCGCGCTTGATGTTTTTCATGTCGACATAGGCTTCGGCGCCGCGGTAGCCGTGGCGGCGGTCGTAATCAAGCACAGCCTGGCGCAGGCTGCGATAGGCGGCATCCTGCTCCTTGCGGGTGAGCGTGGTGATGACCTGGATGCCGGCGCCATAGACGTCGTCCGGGAAGGCTGCAACTGCGATCTGGCGCGCCATCTCGGCGGCATGGTCCGCCTTGACGGCGAAGTTGTCGACATGGCGTCGCACCTGCAGCGACTGGTCGCGCGCCTTCTCGAATTGCGCGGCATCGATGAAGTCCAGTTGCTGCATGCGCCGCAACACATACCGCTGGCGCAACTGCGCCCGCTTGGGGTTGGCGACGGGATTGAAGGCGGAGGGCGCTTTCGGCAGGCCGGCGAGCATGGCCGTCTCTGCCAGGCTCAGATCCTTGAGTTCCTTGCCGAAATAGATGCGCGCGGCAGCAGAAAAGCCATAGGCGCGCTGGCCCAGGTAGATCTGGTTCACATAGATTTGCAGGATTTCATCCTTGCTCAGGCTGCTCTCGATCTTGAAGGCGAGCATGGCCTCGTACAACTTGCGGGTGAGCGTCTTTTCGGACGACAGGAAGAAGTTGCGCGCCACCTGCATGGTGATGGTCGAGGCGCCCTGGCGTTTCCCGCCGCCAATGAAGTTCGCATAGGCGGCGCGCAGTATGCCCAGGGTGTCGATACCGGGATGCTGGTAGAAGCGTTCGTCCTCGGCGGCCAGGATGGCCTGCTTCATGGTTTCCGGAACGTCCTGGATGCGCACGAAATGGCGGCGCTCCTCGCCGAACTCGCCGATCAGGTGACCGTCGGCGGTAAACACGCGCAGCGGGATCTTGGGCCGGTAGTCGGTGAGGACCTCGACCGAGGGCAGGCGCGGATAGGCGAGGGTCAGCACGATGCCCAGCAGGGCGATCGCGGCAAGCGCGGCGCCGGCAAGGAGAGCGAACGGCAGGAGGATCCAGCGCAACATGACAAGGGGTAGATGAACGAGTGGGGATGGCCGAATCGCCGAAGGCGGATTATAGTCCAGTCGGAATGCCTGCTTTTCGATGCGGCCTGAGGCATGACCCGGTTTGCGGCTGTTGCGCCGATGCCGATGAAAGAAAAGAACCGGCTATCCATCTAAAAGAATTGTCTTTACAGCCGATATAGTTGCTGCTAGCATCTGAAGTGAATTGTCAGTTTATCTCGTAATTAACTGATATTAAAGGATTATCTTGGAAATAGACCTTTCGATTCTCAACCCGAAATCGCGTTCCCTCGTGGGGCTGAACATCAGTTCTTCAGCGGTCAAGATGGTTGAGTTGTCGGGTAGCCGCAGCGGTGGCTACCAGTTGGAATGCTATGCCATTGAATCCTTGCCGGAAGGCGCCGTCGTTGATGGCAATGTTGCGAGCCTTGAGGGTGTGGCGGAGGTAATCGAACGCTGCTGGCGGCGGCTGGGTACCCAGACACGCTATGTCGCCATGGCGCTGCCCGCCGCGGCAGTGATTACCAAGAAGATCATTTTGCCTGCCGGCCTGCGGGAGTCGGACATGGAAGTGCAGGTCGAGTCCGAGGCCAATCAATACATTCCCTTTACGCTGGAAGAAGTGAACCTGGATTTCCAGGTCATCGGGCCGGCGCCGTCCAGTCCCGATGAGGTCGAAGTGCTGATTGCCGCTTCACGCAAGGAAGGCGTGGAAGATCGCGTCGCCTGTGCCGAAGCCGCAAAGCTGAAGCCCGTCGTGATGGATGTGGAATCCTATGCCGCCCTCGCCGCGTTCGAACTGGTGCGCGCGCAATTTGCGGACAGCAACGAAGATACCGTTTTTGCGCTGGTAGACATCGGCGCAAACGCAATGCGGGTTGCCGTGGTCAAGGGCGACCAGCAGGTCTATAACCGCGAACAGGCATTCGGCGGCAATCAGTTGACCCAGGAAATGGTGCGTGCCTATGGCATGAGTCATGACGAGGCAGAAAACCTCAAGCGTACCGGCCCGCTGCCTGATAATTACGAATCCGAGATCCTGCGGCCATTCCTCGACAACCTGGCGCTGGAAGTGTCGCGCGCGCTGCAGTTCTTTTTTACTTCCACCCAGTTCGGCGAGGTCAACCATATCCTCCTGACCGGCGGCGGTGCCCTGCTGCCGGGAATTGCAGAGATCGTGGCCGAACGGACCCAGGTCGATACGGTCATGGCCAACCCGTTCGCGAAAATGACCCTGTCCCAGCGGGTCCGGCCCAAGCACTTGCTTACCGATGCCCCGTCGCTGATGGTGGCTTGCGGTTTGGCATTGCGGAGGTTCGACTCATGATTCGCGTCAACCTGCTTCCACATCGTGAAGCCAAGCGCAAGGCGCTCAGGCAGCAGTTTTTTGCGCTCTCCGGCCTGGTCTCGGTGTTGGCAGGGGTAATCTGGTTCGCCGGGTTCACCTACATCAATAACCAGATCGATCGGCAGGTCGAGAAGAACAGCTTTCTCAAGAAGGAAATTGCCGGGCTGGACAAGCAGATCGAGGAGATCAACAAGCTCAAGGAGCAGACCGAATCGCTGTTGGCCAGAAAGCAGGTGATTGAGTCGTTGCAGGCCAACCGCACGGAAACCGTGCACTTGTTCAATGTGCTGGCAACGGCCTTGCCATCCGGCGTATACCTGCGCTCGATCAAGCAAAGCGGGCAGAAGATTACGCTGGTTGGTCATGCACAGTCGAATGCGCGCGTATCAACGCTGATGCATAACCTGGATGCTTCGCCGGTGCTGGAGCGGCCGGAACTCATCCAGATCAAGGCGGTAGCGGTTGGCAAGCGGCGCATGAACGAATTCAGCCTGAACATCCATTTCTCGCGCCAGACCAATCAGCAGGTTGCTCCGTCTGGCGGGAAGCCAGGGGGCAGACCATGAAAAAAACTGCCTTGCCAAAGCTGAGCCTGCCCAAGGTCAATCTGAAACAGATTGCCGATGACTTCAAAACGCTCGATCCCAAGGATCCGGGCGCATGGCCTCTGGGGCCGCGCATCGTCATTCTTCTTTCCCTGTTCATTGGCCTCCTGGCCGCGGCGGCCTGGTTTGGCTGGAATGTGCAGCAGGAAGAACTCGAACAGAAGAACCAGGAAGAAATCAAGCTCAAGGAGGAGTGGCTCAACAAGAAAAGGCAGGCCGTCAATCTCGACGAGCATATCAACCAGCTGGCAGAGATCGAGCGCTCCTTCGGCGCCCTGCTCAGGCAACTGCCGAACGCGGCCGAGATGGAGTCGCTGCTGATCGACATCAACCAGGCCGGACTGGGGCGCGGCCTCCAGTTCGAATTGTTCAAGCCCGGCGTGGAAGTTTCGCGGGACTTTTATGCAGAACTGCCGATCACCATCAACGTTACCGGTTCGTACCACGATTTCGGCGCATTTGCCGGCGACATCGCCAAGCTGTCACGCATCGTCACGCTCAATGACATCAACGTGGCGCCTGCAGGCAAGGCCGGTGACGGCCTCATGTTGACGGCATCGGCAAAAACCTTCCGCTACCTGGATGAGGCTGAAGTGGCTGCGCAGAGGAAGAAAGAGAAGGATAAAGCGAGGGGGGCAAGGAAATGAAGGCGCTCCGGCTTTTTATTTTCGCCATGGCGCCCATGTTGATGCTGACGGGTTGCGGCGAGGCTGAGCACGAGGACATCAAGAAGTGGATGGCGGAGTCTTCGCGCGACATGCGCGGCCGCGTCCCGCCGCTGCCGGAACTGCGCCCGTTCCCGGTCATCTCCTATCAGGCGCACAACGAGATGGATCCGTTCAGTGCGAATCGCGTCGAGGCGGAAAGCAAGGCTGGCGGGAGCGGTTTGAAGCCGGATTTTGACCGGCCGCGCGAGCAGTTGGAGAAATACCCGCTCGAATCGATACAGTTCATCGGTGCTGTCAGCAAGAGCAAGAGCGGCGATCAGCATGCCCTGGTGAAGGTGGATGGAGTGGTCTACCAGGCAAGAAAGGGTAATTTCATGGGCCAGAATTATGGCCGTATCGTCGAGGTGACCGATACCACGATCACCCTCAATGAAATCGTGCAGGATCCAACTGGCCAGACCACCGACTGGGTGGAAAAGCAGACCACTCTTCAGCTGCTGGAAGGGCCGCAGGGTAAGGAGTCAAGGAAATGAAATTCATACGTATCTGGATATGGTTGGCGGCGCTGCTGGCGAGCATTCCGGCTGCGCTGGCACAACAGGTTCAGTCAGGCGCCGGCGGAAGACCCAATGTGATCGAGAATCTGGCGGTCAGCAAGTCCGGCGGCAATACGATCCTGAAGCTTGGCCTCCAGCAGGCCCTGGCCTCTACCCCATCGAACTTTGTCATTGCCAATCCGGCCCGGATCGTATTTGATTTTCCGGCCACCGAAAACGGCCTCGGCTACAGCAACAAGACGGTTAACGAGGGTAGTTTGCGCAGTTTCAGTCTGGTGCAGGCTGGCGATCGGTCGCGACTGGTTCTGAATCTCGACCGGGTTTCCCGTTTCGAAGCCCGTCAGGATGAGAAATTCCTGTTCATTACCCTCTTCGATGGCACCCCGGCAGCTGCAGAAGCTCAAACTGGAAAAGTGCAGCACTTCGCGCAGAGCGGGAAGGATGAACTTTCCAGCGTGCGCGATATCAGGTTCCAGCGCAACAAGGATGGCGCCGGACTGGTGCTCGTCGAGTTGTCATCGAGCAATATCGGCATTGATGTCAGGCAAAGAGGCACGGCTCTACAGGTTTCCTTCAAGAAAACCCAGTTGCCCGAAACGCTGCGCCGCCGTCTGGACGTGGTTGACTTCGCCACCCCGATCACCAGCGTCAACACCAGGGTCGATGGCGACGATGTGAGCATGGATATCGTGCCGCGCGGTTTGTGGGAGCATACCGCCTACCAGAGCGACAACCAGTTCATTGTCGAGGTCAGGCCGGTGCAGGCTGACCCGAACAAGCTGTTCCAGGGAACCAAGGCAGGCTATCAGGGCGAGCTGATCTCCCTGAACTTCCAGAACATCCCCTTGCGCGAGCTATTGCATGTATTTGCCGATATCACCAAGTTCAACATCGTGATCAGCGACACGGTTGCGGGCAATGTGTCCCTAAGGCTGAACGACGTGCCCTGGGACCAGGCTTTGGAGATCGTGCTGGAGCAGAAAAATCTGGCCATGCGCAAGAACGGCAACATCCTCAGGATCGCGCCCCGTGATGAGTTGTTGGCAAAGGAAAGACAGGAGCTCGAATCCCTCCAGCAGATCGGTCAATTGGAGCCGACCCAGACGGAGTCTTTCCAGATCAACTACCAGAAGGCAGACGACCTGCAGAAATTGCTCGGCAACAAGGACCAGCCCGTACTGTCCAAGGTCGGATCGGTCGTTGTCGACGCCTATTCGAACCGCCTGTTCGTCACCGACGTGCCTTCGCGCCTCGACAAGGTTCGTCAACTCATCAACCTGATCGACAAGCCGGCCAGGCAGGTACTGATCGAGGCGCGGGTGGTCGAGGCGCGCGATACCTTTGGCCGCGAACTGGGGGTACGCCTCAACTTTCTCAATTCCCAGCCAGTCAAAGTGGCAAGCGATAACGGAAACAGTCTGTTTCTGGGCGGCGGCGCTTCGACAATCGGCAGTCCCTCGACTACCGGGCGCATGGTTAACACGAGCTTCACTCAGCAAACCACGATGGGAACGCTTTCATTCTCGCTGTTCAATGCGAGCCTCACGCGCATCCTGAATCTCGAATTGCTGGCCATGGAAGCGGATGGCAAAGGCAAGAGCCTGTCGAATCCGCGCGTCGTGACCGGCAACAACGTCAAGGCGGTCATCGAGCAGGGCGATGAAATTCCCGTGGTCACTCCGGCTGCCGCGAATACACCGCCGACAGTGACCTACAGAAAAGCCAAGCTGTCGCTGGATGTGACGCCACAAATCACGCCGGACGGCAGTATCAAGATGAAACTGATCATCAGCAAGGACAGGCCCGATTTCTCCCGTATCGTCCTCGGCAACCCGACCATCATCACGGCCAAGGTCGAATCGGAAGTCATGGTCGAGAATGGCGGCACGCTCGTGATCGGCGGCGTCACCCATGAAGACCTTACGGTGTCTGAGGACCGCATCCCATTCTTCGGCGATCTGCCCTACGTCGGATTCTTGTTCAAGCACAAGAACAGAACTTCCGAACGCAAGGAGTTGCTGATCTTCATCACGCCCAGAATCGTCGATGACAGGCTCAGCTTGAGGTGACCCCGTTGCTTCCATTGGTGGCCCGGTCACGGGGATCTTCAAACCTTGGAGCAGTTTCCACTGGTGCGCCTGGTCATTAGGTCGAATGGGTCGAATGTCTATCTGGTCGGCATGATGGGCGCCGGCAAGACGACTGTAGGCAGGAAATTGTCGAAGGCCATCGGTTGGCAGTTTGTCGATCTCGACCAGAGCATCGAAGCGGCTACCGGCGTGTCAGTCACGACCATCTTCGAGATCGAGGGCGAAGCGGGCTTTCGCTTGCGCGAAGCGCAGACCCTCAAGAAGCTGGCGCAGTCGGAAAGCCGAGTTGTCGCCACGGGCGGCGGTGCCGTTCTGGACCCCGTGAACAGAGTGCGCATGTCATCCACCGGGGTCGTGGTGTATCTCCACGCTTCTCCCGAACTGCTTTTCGAACGCACCCGGCATGACAAGTCCCGCCCCCTGCTTCAGGTCGCGGACCCCCTAGCGCGCATTACCAGCTTGGTTGAAAAGCGCGATCCGCTGTACCGGGAAGTGGCCGATATCGTTGTCGAATCCGGCGCGGGCGTCAACCATGCCGTATCTGCCGTCGCAAGCGCGCTCGGACTGCCGGAACGGCGACTGGCAAAAGCCAGAGGCGGGCTCTGACTTTCATGATGCGGGGTGATGCTTCACGCATCATGAAAGTCAGCCGTTTTCCATGGCCCCCAACCCCCGCCCCAGGGCGGGGGGCAAGGTGTGTTCGCTGCGCTCGGGGGCTTACCCGGCGTCTAATGGTGTCTTTCACGTTAACCGGTTTTCAAATCGCCGAACAAATCGCCGAACCTGAATCTGCAGGCGCCAAAACGGGTGCGAATCGGTCACAATAAGCCATGACAACTCTAAATGTGAATCTGGGTGAGCGCTCCTATCCCATCCATATTGGCGCCGATCTGCTCGGTATGCCGATCGGCCGGCATGTGGGCAAGCAGGTGGCGATTGTGAGCAATGCGGTGGTCGCCCCGCTGTATCTGGCCAGGCTCGCCTGTCCATTGCGCAATGACGGGATCAAGGTTTGCGAGATCGTGCTGCCGGACGGTGAGGCGCACAAGAACTGGCAAACCCTCAACGACATCTATGATCGTCTGCTCGCCGAGCGCTGCGATCGGACCACCACGATCATCGCGCTGGGCGGAGGGGTAGTCGGCGATCTGGCAGGCTTCGCTGCGGCAACCTATCAGCGCGGCGTGCCGTTCATCCAGGTACCCACCACCCTGCTCGCCCAGGTCGATTCCTCAGTGGGGGGAAAAACCGGCATCAACCACCCGCGCGGCAAGAACATGGTCGGCGCCTTCTGGCAGCCGCGCCTGGTGCTGGCGGACACCGATACGCTCAACACCTTGCCGGATCGTGAGCTGTCTGCGGGGCTCGCCGAGGTGATCAAGTACGGCCTGATCGGCGACCTGCCCTTCCTCGAATGGCTGGAAGCCAACATGCCGCGGCTCAGGGCGCGCGATGGCGCGGCTCTCGCCTATGCTATCGAGCGCTCCTGCATCAACAAGGCCGCCGTGGTGGCCGGAGACGAACTCGAGTCGGCGCGCCTTGCTGAATCTGGGGCATACCTTCGGCCACGCGATCGAAACCGGCATGGGTTACGGTGCCTGGCTGCATGGCGAGGCCGTTGCCGCCGGTACGATGATGGCGGCAGAGCTGTCGCGGCGCCTGGGCTGGCTTGCCGACAAGGATGTCGAGCGCATCAGGCGGCTGTTCGAGCAGGCTGCACTGCCGGTGCGGGGACCGTCCTTGGGCGCCGACCGTTATCTCGATCTGATGGGCCACGACAAGAAGGTCATTGCGGGCCAGTTGCGTCTGGTGTTGCTCAGGCGTTTGGGCGAGGCTGTCACCCATGCCGATGCGCCGCAAACGGAAATCCGCGCGGCCATCGAGGCCTGCTGTGACTGAACTCGCCAGCTATGCAGTCGATGAAGGCGGCTCCCAGGGGCGCTTGTTCGGAGAGCCCCGGCCGAAGACGCGCGGAGAGTTTCAGCGTGATCGCGACCGCATCGTACATTCCACGGCGTTCCGGCGGCTGGAATACAAAACCCAGGTTTTCGTCAATCACGAAGGCGACCTGTTCCGTACCCGGCTGACGCATTCGCTCGAGGTTGCCCAGATTGCCCGCAGCATCGCGCGCGCACTTGCGCTGAATGACGACCTGACCGAGGCGATTGCGCTCGCCCATGACCTCGGGCACACGCCCTTTGGCCATGCCGGCCAGGATGCGCTGAACGAGTGCATGGCGGAACATGGCGGCTTCGAGCACAACCTGCAGTCCTTGCGCATCGTGGATCGGCTGGAGGAACGCTATGGCGCGTTCGATGGCCTGAACCTGATGTTCGAGACGCGGGCCGGCATCCTGAAGCACTGCGCGCCTGCTAAAGCGCGCGAACTCGGCGCCCTGGGGCAGCGATTTCTGGAGAATCGGCGTCCCTCGCTGGAGGCGCAGATCTGCAATCTCGCCGACGAGATCGCCTACAACAACCACGATGTTGATGACGGTTTGCGTTCCGGCCTGCTTAGCCTGGAGCAACTCGAAGAGATCAGCCTGTTTGCCAGGCATGCGCACGAGGCGCGCGAGGAATTCCCTCGCCTGGCAGGCCGCCGGCTGATCCATGAGACCGTGCGTCGCATGATCGATGCCCAGGTTACCGATTTGCTCGCCGAGACCAGGCGGAGAATCCTGGCGCAGGGTGTCGCAACCCTCGCGGATGTCGAAAGCGCGCCGTCTTTGGTCGGGTTCTCGGCTGCGATGCAGGAGGAGAACCGCGCGCTCAAAGCCTTCTTGCGCACCGGGCTGTACCGCCATTTCCAGGTCGAACGCATGACCAGCAAGGCGCGGCGGGTGATTCGCGAGCTGTTTGGCGCATTCCAGGCCAACGGGCGCCTGCTGCCCCCGCAGTATCAGGCGAGCGGCGAGCGGGAAGGCATGCCCCGTGTGATCGCCGACTACATTGCCGGCATGACGGACCGTTATGCTCTGAAAGAGCATCGCCGGCTGTTCGCAACCGCAGAACCATAGACATCCGCCCCGGCCAGCCCTGCCGACACAAGAGAAAACTGGCCGAATAGTCAGAATGAATTGATGCCAGGCGCGAATCTTGAGCGCCGGAGTGATTGCGGGTATATTTTAGTGTTCGATTTAAGCATCCAGCGTGCCGGGCAGGCGGATGGCCCCCGGCTCTGCTGGCCGCATATCCAGGAAAACATAATGGAACTCCCCCGCCAACAGGGACTGGGACTTTACGATCCAGCCGCCGAGCACGATGCCTGCGGCGTCGGTTTCGTCGCCCACATCAAAAACCAGAAGAGCCATGCCATCGTCGAGCAGGGCCTGAAAATTCTCGAGAATCTCGAGCATCGTGGCGCCACCGGTTATGACCCGCTGCTGGGCGACGGTGCCGGCATCCTGATCCAGATTCCCGACCGCTTCTACCATGTCGAGATGGCCCGCCAGGGCATTACTCTGCCACCCGCCGGCCAATACGGTGTCGGCATGATGTTCCTGCCGCAGAGCGATGCCAGCCGCCGCGCCTGCGAAGCGGCGATCGAACGCACGATCCGCTACGAGGGCCTCAAGCTCATCGGCTGGCGCGACGTGCCGCGCGACAACAGCGGGCTTGCCCAGGCGGCCCGTGACCGCGAGCCGGTCATCCGCCAGATATTCCTCGGCTGGGGCGACAGTACCCGTCCGGCCGTGCCGGATACCGATGCCCTCGAGCGCAAGCTTTATGTCATCCGCAAGGCCTCCGGCCATGCCATCCAGGCTCTCAAGCTGCCCGACGTCAAGATGTTCTACGTGCCCTCGATGTCGGCCCGTACGGTGGTCTATAAAGGCATGCTGCTGGCCAACCAGGTCGGCGAGTATTATCTCGACCTGCAGGACGAGCGTGTCGAATCGGCCCTCGCGCTGGTGCACCAGCGCTTCTCGACGAACACCTTCCCGACCTGGGATCTTGCCCATCCGTTCCGGCTGATTGCCCACAACGGCGAAATCAATACCCTGCGCGGCAACGTGAACTGGATCCGCGCCCGCGAGAACGGCATTTCCTCGCCGCTGCTGGGCGACGACCTGGCGAAGGTCTGGCCGCTGATCTACGATGGCCAGTCCGATTCCGCTTCCTTCGACAATGCTCTTGAACTCCTGCTGATGGGCGGCTACAGCCTGGCGCATGCCATGATGACGCTGATCCCTGAAGCCTGGGCCGGCAATCCGCTGATGGACGAGGAGCGGCGCGCCTTCTACGAGTACCACATGGCACTGATGGAGCCCTGGGACGGTCCGGCCGCAGTCGCCTTCACCGATGGCCGCCAGATTGGCGCCACGCTGGACCGCAACGGCTTGCGTCCTGCCCGTTATCTGGTCACCGATGACGACTTGGTGGTCATGGCCTCGGAAATCGGCGTCCTGCCGATAGCCGAGGAGCGCATCGTCAAGAAATGGCGCCTGCAGCCGGGCAAGATGTTCCTGATCGACCTCGAACAGGGCCGCATCATCGATGACGCCGATCTCAAGCGCGAACTGGCGGGAGCCAAGCCTTATCGCGAATGGATCGAAAAGTCCCGTTATTTCGTCGATGACCTGCCGGAGGTGACATCCATCGATCCGCCCGTCGGGCCACTGTTCAACATCCAGCAGGCCTTCGGCTACACCCAGGAAGACTTCAAGTTCATCCTCGAACCGATGGCGACCAACGGCGAGGAGGCCACCGGATCGATGGGCAACGACAGTCCGCTGCCGGTGCTCTCCGACCGCAACAAGCCGCTGTTCAACTACTTCAAGCAGATGTTCGCCCAGGTGACCAACCCGCCGATCGATCCGATCCGCGAGGAAATCGTCATGTCGCTGATCTCGCTGGTGAGTCCCAACCCCAACCTGCTGGGCATCGACGAAACCGAGCCGACGCCGCGTCTCGAGGTCTATCAACCGATCATTTCCGCTGCCGACATGGCGAAGCTGAAGCAGATCGACACCCTTTCCAACGGCGTGTTCCGCTCCATCGTCGTCGATATCACCATGGCTGCCAGCGCCGGCTCGGCTGCCATGGGCCGCGCCCTTTACGAAGTGTGCGCACGGGTCGAGCGGGCGGTGGGCGAGGGCTACAACGTGATCATCCTGTCGGATCGCAGCACGGATCGGGAGCGGGCGCCGATCCCCGCCCTGCTGGCGAGTTCGGCGGTGCACCAGCACCTGGTGCGTACCGGTTTGCGCACCTCCGTCGGCATGGTGGTGGAAACCGGCGCCGCCCGCGAGGTACACCATTTTGCCACCCTGGCCGGCTATGGCGCCGAGGCGGTGCATCCCTGGCTGGCGCTCGAGAGCATCGCCGCCATCGCTGCGCGCCTGCCGAACAAGCCGACGGCCGTCGAGGCGCAAAAACGCTATATCAAGGCGATCGACAAGGGCCTGATGAAGGTGATGTCGAAGATGGGCATCTCCACGCAGCAAAGCTATCGCGGCG
>CAYYHO010000006.1:0-17421 GCA_964471725.1 uncultured Methyloversatilis sp.
AAGCTGCGACGGGTGATGGTCCATGCGGTCGCTCAAGCCCACCTGGGCAAGACGCTGCGCGGCACGCTCCTGGCGTGCCGCCGCGGGCATGCCGCGATAGAGCAGGGGCAGGGCGACATTGTCGAGCGCCGAGGTGCGCGACAGCAGGTTGAAATGCTGGAAGACGAAGCCGATGCGGCGGTTGCGCAGGCCGGCCAGCGCGTCGTCGGAGAGTTTGGCGACCGCCTCGCCGTCCAGCCAGTATTCGCCGCCGCCGGGATGGTCGAGGCAGCCGATCAGGTTCATGAAGGTCGATTTGCCCGATCCCGACGGCCCCATCACGGCGACGAATTCGCCGCGCCCGATGTCGAGCGACACCCCCTGCAGGGCGGGCACGGTGGTGTCGCCGAGGCGATAGGACTTGGCGAGGTCTACGGTGCGGATCAGGGGTGGGCTCATTGCACGCTCAGAACAAGCGTGGCGTCGCCAGTTTCGGTTTCTCGGCGCTCGTGGTGCCGATGATGATTTCACGGCCCTCGACGAGATCGCTGTCCAGCAGTTCGGTCTGGCTGCCATCGTTGATGCCGGTCTTGACCTCGATGGCGCTGGGCTTGCCATCTGCGCCGACCACCCAGAGCTTGCCGGCGCCGGCGCCGCTGCCGCCCGGCCTGCCGCCACCGCGGGCTGCGCCGGAGCCGCCGCCGGGAGGCTTGCCTGTCGCGGACGGCTTGCTGTCGGTGCCGGGCGGGCGAAAGCGCAGGGCGGCGTTGGCGATCTTCAGCACGCTGTCCTTTTGCGCGGTGGTGATGCGCACGTTGGCCGTCATGCCCGGCAGCAGAATCAGGTCGGGGTTGGCGGCGGCGATGACAACCGTGTAAGAGACGACATTCGAAACCACCTGGGCCGCCTTGCGCACCTGGGTCACGGCGCCCTTGAAGCGCCGGCCGGGAAAGGCATCGACGGTGAACGTGGCCTCCTGGCCGACCTGCAGGCGGCCGACATCGGCTTCGTCGATGGCGGTCTCGACCCGCATTTGGGCAAGGTTATTGGCGATCACGAAGAGTTCGGGCGCCTGCAGGCTAGCGGCGACGGTCTGGCCCGGTTCGACGCTGCGCTTGATGACGATGCCGTCGGCGGGGGCGCGAATCTCGGTGCGGCCGAGATCGACGCGCGCCTGACCCACCTGGGCCTCGCGCTGCTTGACGAGCGCCGCGCTGTTCTGCGCCTGCGCCTCGACGACGCGCATCTGGGCGCGCGCGGCATCGCGCACGGTCTGCGCCTTGTCCAGTTCGGCGGGCGACAGGTAATTCTTTTCCACCAGAGTTTTCTTGCGCTCGAAGTCGCGCTCGGCCTCGGCGAGATTCACCCGGGCGCGAAAAATCTCCGCCTGTTGCACGGCCACGGTGGCACGCGCGGCTTCCAGGTCGGCCTCGGCCTGATGCAGGCGGTGTTCGTAGGTTTCCGGCGCGATCTGTGCGATCAGCTGGCCGGCCTTGACGACGCTGTTGAAGTCGACATGGATGGCCCGCAGCTGCCCGGAAATCTGCGAACTGACCTGCACCGAAACGACCGGGTTGAGCGTGCCGGTCGCGGAAACCGAAGCGGTGATCGGGCCGCGTTCAATGGCGGCAAACTTGTAGCCGGGACTTTCCGCCGACGCGAAAAAGTACAGGTAAATGCCATACGCGCCTCCGGCAAGGAGGGCGATGGCCAGGCCGATGAGGCTGACGCGACGTATTTTCATGCCGGGATTCTAGCCGAAGCGGATGGGGTGCAAATTGGCGCCGTTCCAGAATGACGCGGCGTGCGGCTGGCGCCGTCACGCCAGCGCCGACTTTCAGATAACCGTGTCCCTGATTATCCCTTAAGCAGCCTTGACCGCGAATTCCATGGCAGTGGGATTCTGGACGCGCTGGCTGGCGTTGAGAATCTCCAAGCCAATGACATTGCCAGCAGCATCGTAATCGAGAATTACGCCGGGCTTGATTTCGTCCGATTCCTCGACTGCCGCATCGCTGAAAACGACGGTGAGAATGTCTACTTGGCTGTCGTAGTCTGCTTTCATGTCTTGTTCAGGTTTCGTCAATGTGGAGTCGATCCACTCCATCGATATGTGCCGACGCTGAGCCTCTTGTCTGGCATGCTCTGTCAGAACGAAATTCATGCGCGCATTATGCACCCGCCGAGGAAAAACGGCCCGGAATCGCTCCCGGGCCGCCGTTCCACCAGCGCCGACTTTTGATTAAATCGACCCTGGCCGCTTTAATTCCCTACCCAAACGATTCCCTACCCAAAAACCTTCCACAGCACGGCCATCGTGAAGGCCAGATTGAAACCAATCATCCATTGAACCAGATTCAAACGTGCATCAATCTTGTCGACATCCCGTTTGGTAGCGATCTGCTGATCCATCGCCTCAGCCAATGCAGCCGCCAACGCCTCGGCTTCAGCTTTGGCCTGAGCCTCAGGGACACCGCCAGCCTTGAGTCGCTCGGCGAATTTAAGGGTATCGAAAGTGATCGTTGCCATGCGCAGAGAATATCAGAATTCAGGCCCCAAAAAAACAGCGGCCCGGTATCGCTCCCGCGCCGCCGTTCCGCCAGCACCTTTAGCGCTGCGGCTTATCGCGATTAAATGAGCCTGGGAAGAATTCGGGTCTGACCCCCTTTACTCGAAATTCATGCGCGCATTATGCACCCGCCGAGGAAAAACGGCCCGGAATCGCTCCCGAGCCGCCGTTCCGCCAACACTGTTGGCGCTGTGGTTTATCGCGATTAAATGAGCCTGGCCCCTTTTTCTCTCTTTTTCTCTATCGCGATTAAATGAGCCTGGCCCCTTTTTCTCTTTTTCTCTTTTTCTGTTAGCAACCTCCAGTTGCTATTGCCACCGTAGGCGCATTCACGACACCGGCCACGGGTGCTGCACCCGTTGTATAGGTGACACGGCAGTTAGGCGATGTGCCGCCAATGATGTCGATGGTGATAGCTGTGCTAACGCCTGCGCCACCCGCTGAAATAGTCAAGGCGTCCGTCGCTGCAGTCAATTGGGCCGCCGCAATGATCCCTGCCGCGTTGGCGGTGGGATACTGGTTCAGCATGGTGATTGCCGTGCCTTCCATGTTGGCCGTGCCAGCTGTTGCTGTGCAGGTGCCGACCGGGTTTGCAGCCATGTCGAGGAGGCAGCGTGAATGGGTTAGTGCCGATGCCGAGCGAACGGCCCCGAGAATGGCGTTCGCCTTCGACACCCGCGCATCCACTTGCATGTTTGTGAATCTGGGCAAAGCCACTGCAGCAAGGATCGCAAGAATCGTGATGACCACGACCAATTCGATCAGTGTGAAGCCTTTTTCCGTGACACTTACCTGTTGCATGTTTATTCCTTTACTGGGAACTGGAGTATCTGCTCCGGGGTCATGGAAACAAGAAAAACGGCCCAGAATACTCCGGGCCGCCGTCTTGCCAGCGCCGATTTTCGGCGGCGAAGCGCGATTTGATTAAATGAGCCTGGCCCTTTTTACTCCTTTTTACTATTTGGAGCCTGGCCCCTTTTCTTAGCCGGTGCAGATGATTTGGGCGTTGGCTGTCTTGGCCGGCGTGGTGCCAGCGTGAGACAGCGTGCATACAACCGTCGTACCCGCTGATACGCCATTACAGGTTGTGTCGTTAGTAACTGTGATGTTAGCTGGCAATACGCCTCCTACCAGGCCTGTGGCGGTCGATGCAATCAGAGTGGCGCATGGGTTAGCACCGTTAAGGCGGGTGGCTGAGCCTGGAGTCAGTGAGTACTTGGCATAATTTAAAACTGCAGCGGAAGCAACTGCTCCGGCGGTCGCATCAACCGATGCCTGTGTCGCTTCGCCACTCATGTCAACAAATTTCGGCAGGGCTACTGCCGCCAGAATGCCCAGAATGACAATCACGACAACAAGTTCGATCAGGGTGAAGCCCTGCTGGGTGCGGCTGTGTTCCATTTGCGGTTCCTCCTTAAGGGATGACTGAATACAAAGGCAATCGAAAAAATCAGCAGCCCGTGGTGACGACGGAGATCACGGGTGCAGTGATGATCGAGCCGACCAGGGTTGCCGGCTCGTAGGTGATGCGGCAGTTGGGCAGCGTGCCGCCCGCGATGTCGAAGCAGCGCGCGCCGGCAGTGCAGCCGGCGCCACCGGTCGCCAGGCCGTCTGCGGTGAGGTTCAAATCGGCAGCGGCATCGATGCCATCGGCGGTGGCGTCCGGAAAGCGGTTGACGATATGGATGGCCTTGCCGTCCATATTGACGCGCGGGGGGGCGGCCTGGCAGTTGGCGGCCGGCAGGATGCTGGCCACCGAGGCCAGATCGAGTTCGCAGCGGGAACGCGCCAGCGCGGCGGCGGAACGGATCGAGCCGTAGATGGCATTGGCCTTGGCGATGCGGGCATCGCGCTGGGCGTCGATCAGGCGCGGCAGGGCGACCGCCGCCAGGATGGCGATGATGGTGATGACAATGATCAACTCGATCAGGGTAAAGCCCTGCGAGAACCGGTTGAACCCGATCTGATGGGTGGCGGTGGTTTTCACGGTTGGCAGAATATCACGGCAATGGTCGCTAGGACACATTGATTAACGGTTTGTTTTGCGCTTACTTGAGTGGCTTTGTTTCGATTGGCTCCAGTCGCAGCCCGACAATGCGGCCGATTTCATCCTGCCGGCCGCGCAGCCGCCATTCAAGACCTAGGTTATAGAAGGCCTCGGGCTGGCGGGGTACATAGCTCAGGGTGCGGCTCGCTTTGTCGTAATGCCAGCCGGGCAGGTCGGGTTGTTCGCCGCGGAGCGTGACGGCACTGCCGAGCAGGGTGAGCGGGTTTGCCTCCTGCAGCGCGGCAATGCCTGCCTCCTCGCCACGCATGATGCGCTCGGCCACGGCCAGCCTGATGCTGGTGTTGATGTGGCGGATGGTGAGCTCGACCTCCAGCCGCTCGGTTTCTTGTTCCAGCGCGATCAGGCGGTCGAGCAGGATATGGGCCAGGATGCCCAGGATGACCAGCACCACGGCGAATTCGAACTTGCCGAGACCGCCTTGCCGTGTCATCCGTGTCATTGCGGTTCGGCTGCGGCTTGATGCCAGGGCACGACCTCGATGCCGCTGCGCAGGTAACGGTCTGTGCCGGCGTAAATCAATGCCGGCGGGCCGGCTGCGGCGCCTGCGTAGCGCTGCCAGGTGCGCAGACCATCGAAATGTTCGCTGCTCACGGTCTGGCCGGACTTGATTTCGACCGGGAGCAAGCGCTCGCCTTCATCGAGCAGCAGATCGACTTCGTGGCCGATGTTGTCGCGCCAGAAAAACAGGTTGCCGGCGCGTCCGGCGTTGTAACGTCGCTTCAGGTATTCGATGACGATCAGGCTTTCGAACAGCGCAGGACGCGCAGGATGTATGGCCATGTGGGACACGCCCTGAACATTCATGAGCGCCGCCGCCAAACCCGTGTCGCAGAAATAGAGTTTGGGCGTCTTGACGAGGCGCTTGCCGAAATTACGGTGATGCGGGCGTAACAAATAGACAACATAGCTGGCCTGGAGCAGATCAAGCCAGTTTTTTGCCGTGCTCTGGCTGATGCCGCAATCGACGCCGAGGGCGGACAGGTTCAGCAGTTGGCCCGTGCGCGCGGCGCAGAGGGCAATGAAGCGCTGAAACAGGCCCAGGTCATGCACCCTGGCAAGCTGGCGCAGGTCGCGTTCGAGATAGCTCAGGATATAACTGCCAAACCACTGGGCCGGATCGAGCGGCCGATCGTGCAGGGGCGGATACAGGCCGGAATACAGCAGTTGATCGAGTGAGGCGGTTGCGGCGGTCAAGCGGCCAGCGGCCGCCAATTCGCCAATGGAAAACGGCAACAGTTGAATGATGCCCGCGCGCCCGGCGAGGCTTTGCGAGACATTCGCCAGCAAGCCGAAATTTTGCGAGCCGGTGAGCACAAACTCGCCCATCCGACGCGCCGTATCGACGCGGGTCTGCAGGTACGAGAACAGTGCCGGAACGTGCTGAATCTCGTCGATGATGGCGCCGGCCGGATAGCGGGCGAGAAAGCCTTGCGGATCTTCGCTCGCAAAGCTGCGTTCGTTGAGGTTTTCCAGGGAAACGTAGGGTTTCTCCGGAAAGCTCGCTTGCGCCAGCGTGGTTTTACCGGACTGGCGCGGCCCGGTAACTACCAGTATGGGGAAGCCGGCAGCCATGCGCGCCAGGCTTGCCGAAGCCGATCTGGGAATCATGTTTTTTACAATATCACAAAATTATTGTGAATTTGTAAGATATTGCCGCGGCGGCTACTTCTTCATCGCCACGCCGCCCAGATCCCACAGCGGCAGGAAGATGCCCAAGGCCAGCACCAGCACCATCGCGCCCAGCAGGACGATGAGGATCGGCTCGATCTGCTGCGAGAGGGTCTTGAGCTCGTATTCGACCTCGCTCTGGTACATCGCGGAGATTTCTTCCATCATTTCGTCGAGCGAGCCGGATTCTTCGCCGACCGCGATCATCTGCAGCACGACAGGGGTAAAAGCGCCCGTGGCGATGGCCGCGCGCAGCACGGATTCGCCGCGCTCGACCGAGTCGCGCATCTTCTCGACCTTGGCGGCGATGAAGTCGTTGTCCACGGTCTGCGCCACGGTGGTGAGCGCCTGGATCACCGGCACGCCGGAACGCGAGGCGAGCGCAAAGCTGCGCGCGAAGCGCGCCAGGGTCGCCTTGCGCACGATCTTGCCGGCGATCGGGATGCGCATCTTGAATTGGTCCCACAGGTACCTGCCGTTGGCCGTGCCGGTCCACGACTTGAAGGCGAAGCCGGCGGCGACGACGATGCCGAGCAGCAGGTGCCACCAGTCGACCATGAAGTTCGAAAAGCCGATCAGCAGGCGGGTGATCAGCGGCAACTCGGCGCCGAAGCCGGCGAAGACCTTGGCGAAGGTCGGGATCACCCAGATATTGACCACGACCATGGCGGCGATCATGGCGAGGATGACGAAGCTCGGATAGCGCAGCGCCGACTTGACCTGCTCGCGCATGAAGCGCTCGAATTCCATGTGGTCGAACAGGCGCAGGAAGACTTCTTCCAGCCGGCCGGTCATTTCGCCGACGCGCACCATGGCGAGGTAGAACGAGGTGAAGATGTCCGGGTGGCGCGCCATCGATACCGAAAGTTCGCGGCCGGAATCGAGGCTTTCGCGCAACTGGCCGAGCACGGATTTCATCGCCGGATTGGCGCTCGATTCCTGCAAGCCGGCCAACGCCCGCATGATCGGCACACCGGCCTTCATGAGCGTGTACAACTGACGCGTGAACAGCAGGATGTCGACATGCTGCACTTTGGGTGCGAACAGGCTCAGGCCGCCGCCTTCCCCCTCCTTTTTCAGGGCGCTGGCCGCAGCAGGCTTGATTTCCAGCGGGGTGACGCCGCTGCCGAACAGCAGGTCGGCCACGGCCGAGGCAGTGGCGCCTTCGAGCACGCCGCTGACGGTTTCGCCGGCGCCGTTGCGGCCACGGTAGCTGAAGGCGGGCATCGGGCTATTCTTCGAGTTGGGTGGCGATGCGCATCGCCTCGTCGATGGTCGTGCGGCCATTCACCACCAGCCGCACGGCATCGCGCCGCAGGGTGTGGCCGGCCATCTGCTCGCGGCCGATCTGCATGAATTCGTTGGGGTCGCCGTGGTTGGCGGCCTCGACCAGCGCATTGCTCATTTCGAGGAACTCATAGACGGCCTGGCGGCCCTGATAGCCGGTATTGGCGCAATGGGCGCAGCCGCGGCCCCGGGCATACTTGAATTCGGGCGCGCGCTCGCCGAGTTCGTAGCGCAGCCATTCCAGTTCGTGCGGCTCGGGCGTGTGCGGCGCGCTGCAGTTCGGGCAGATGACGCGCACCAGGCGCTGCGCCAGCACCATCTGGATCGACAGCGCCACCATGTAGCGCGGCACGCCCATGTCGAGCAGGCGGATCGGCGTCGACAGGGCGTCGTTGGTGTGCAGGGTGGACAGCACCAGGTGGCCGGTCATGGCGGCGCGCATGCCGATCTCGGCGGTTTCCTGGTCGCGCATCTCGCCGATGAGGACGATGTCCGGGTCCTGGCGCAGGGCGGTGCGCAGCACGCGCGAGAAGGTCAGGTCGATCTTCTCGTGCACCTGTACCTGGTTGAGTCCGGGCAGGCGGTATTCGACCGGGTCTTCGACCGTGATGATCTTCTTCTCCGGGCTGTTCAGCTCGTTCATGGCGGCATAGAGCGTCGTCGTCTTGCCGGAGCCGGTCGGCCCGGTGACCAGCACGATGCCCGAGGGCCGCGAGATGGCGTAACGGAAGCGCTCCAGCACGCGCGGCGGCATGTGCAGCCTTTCCAGCTGCAGCAGGCCGGTGTTCTGGGCGAGGAGACGCATCACCACCGATTCGCCATGCTGCGTCGGCATGGTCGAGATGCGCACGTCGACATTGGCGCCGCGCAGCTTGATGTTGAAGCGGCCATCCTGCGGCAGGCGTTTTTCCGAGATGTCGAGGCCCGACATCAGCTTGAGGCGCAGCACCAGCGCCGTGGCGATCTTGCTGTCGGCCTCGGTCTGGATGTGCAGCACGCCGTCGATGCGGAAGCGGATCAGCAGGGATTTTTCCTGCGGCTCGATGTGGATGTCGGAAGCGCGGGTCTTTTGCGCTTCCTCGAACACCGTCTGCAGCAGCCGGACCACCGGGGCGTCTTCGGCGCCCGGGGTGATGCCGAGGACGGCCCCGAACTCGAGCGGGATGTCGCCCATTTCCTGGGTGAGGTCCTTGGCGAGGCTGGAGATTTCCTCGGTGCGCCGATAGACGCGATCCAGCAGGGGCAGCAGCTGCCCCTCGGTGACCACGGCGAGGTCGATGTCGCGCTTGACGATGCGGGCGATTTCGTCGAAGGCCGCGAGATCGGTCGGGTCGGCCATGCCGACGCGCAGCAGGCCGCGGTTTTCGTCCAGCACCAGGGCGCGGAAGCGCCGCGCCGGGGCTTCGGGCAGCAGCTTGACCAGTTCGGGACGCGGCTGGAAGACTTTGAGGTCGATGAATTCGGCGCCCAGCTGGCGCGCCAGCGCCCGGGAAATGCCGTCCTCGGTGGCGAAGCTCGACTCGACCAGCACACGGCCCAGCTTGCGCCCGCTTTTCTTTTGTTCGGCCAGTGCGAGGCTCAGCTGTTCCTCGGTGATGACCTGCTGCTGAACCAGCAGGTCGCCGAGACGAATCTTTTCCGGGCGTGCCATTCGGGTGTGGGTCTCCGCTCTGACTAACTAGGTGTGCTGCGCGCTAAACTTCGGATTGCCTACCATGCCATACACAGCATGTTCCAGATCGTCCTATATCAGCCGGAAATTCCGCCCAATACCGGCAATGTGATCCGCCTTGCCGCCAACACGGGCTGCTTGCTGCATCTCGTCAAGCCGCTCGGCTTCGATGTCGGCGCCCGTTCATTGCGGCGCGCCGGGCTGGATTATGCCGAATTTGTCGCGGTACAGGTGCATCCGGACTGGCCAGCCTGCCTGCAGGCGCTCGGCGCTGCGCGCCGCTTCGCCTTCAGTACGCGCGGCAGGACACGCCACGACAGCGTGGCCTACAGCCCCGGCGATGCCTTCATCTTCGGCCCGGAAACGCGCGGCCTGCCGGAGGAAATGCTGACCGCCCTGCCACCGCAGCAATGCCTGCGCCTGCCGCTGATGCCCGGCAACCGCAGCCTGAACCTGTCGAACACCGTCGCCGTCGCTGTCTATGAAGCCTGGCGGCAGCAGGGATTCGCCGGCGGGCAGTAAAAAGTCGGCCCTGGCGGGACGGCGTAAAATGCAGAGAGCGTTTCCGCCGGGCCGCCCCAAGGAAACGCGGCACGCGCCGCCAGGCGCAATCCGCTAGCAAGTTACCAATAAGCTCCCCGTGACAAACGAGCGCAGCGAGCCACAGTCACCTCCCCGCGAGGGGAAGGTCGCATGCGACGTTTGCGATTGGAGGCTGGGAGGGGCGGGTTCTTACTCGTGTTTCGGATCGCGGTTCATCAACCGCTCGACGGCCGCCGCTGCGGACAGATGGCCATCCAGCAAGTCGCGCACGGTAGCCGTGATGGGCATGTCGACGCCCAGCACCGCGGCGCGCCGGGCCACTTCGTGGGTGGTCGGCACGCCTTCGGCGACGTGCCCCAGCTCGCGCTGAATGTCCGCCAGCGATTTGCCTGCCGCCAGGGCGAGGCCGACGCGGCGGTTGCGCGACAGATCGCCGGTGCAGGTGAGGATCAGGTCGCCCATGCCGGCCAGCCCCATGAAGGTCTCGGCATGGGCGCCGAGCGCGACGCCGAAGCGGGTGATTTCGGCCAGTCCGCGCGTCATCAGGGCGGCGCGTGCATTCAGCCCGAGCCCGAGGCCGTCGCAGATGCCCGTGGCGATGGCCATGACGTTCTTCACCGCCCCGCCGACCTCGGCGCCGACGATGTCGTCATTGGCGTACAGGCGCAACCGCGGACCGCGCAGGGCATACGCCATGGCATCGGCAAAGGCAGGGTCGGCAGAGGCAACGGCAATCGCCGCCGGCAAGCCGCGCGCCACCTCGGCGGCGAAGCTGGGGCCGGTCAGGGCTCCGCAGCGCGCGGCAGGATGGACGGCAGCCACCACCTGGTGCGGCAACAGGCTGCTGTCGGCTTCGAGGCCCTTGCAGACCCAGAGGAAGGGCAACGCCGGGGCGGCTTGCGCCAGCTGCGCCGCAGTGGCGCGCAAGCCGGCCATCGGCGTGGCGACGATGGCGAGTTCGGCGCCGGCGATGGCGGCCTGGAAGTCGGCGGTGACGGTTAGGGATTCCGGCAGCGGGAAGCCGGGCAGAAACTGCGCGTTTTCGCGCGCGCCGCGCATGGCCGCCACATGCTCGGCCTGCCAGCTCCACAGGGTGACCGGGTGGCGGGCGGTGAAGGACAGCGCGAGCGCCGTACCCCAGGCGCCGGCGCCCAGGACGGCGATGTTCATAAACCCCAGACCTGAAAAACCCTGACGAAACCCTGCGCGCCGTCGCGGTGGCGCACCCTGGCCCAGCCTACCGGGATGTTTTGACCGGCTTCGATGAGCTCGACCACGACATCCGGTTCGGCCTCGAACACCAGCGCAGCGGATTCGCTGGCGGCGGCACGGATCTGCGCCCGGGCGCCGCGTACCTGCACGGTGCGCTGGTCGCCGAGCTGGCGACGTTCGATCCAGGTCAGGTCGCCTTGCATGTCGCGCACCTTGACCCAGGCGTCGAGGGTGACAATGACCTCGACCGGCGTGCCGGGGGCAATGACGAACAGCGGCCTGGCCTTTTGCGAAGGGGCGTCGTAGAGCACGGCGGCCTCGGTGACTGCGCGGTAATCGAGTGCGCTGGCCAGGCCCGGAACCAGCAAAGCCGCGCCCAGGCTCGCCACGGCCACCAGGTTGCGCAGGCTGGGCAGCATTATTGAATCGGGACTTCGTGCGCGGCGGGGGCGTTTTGCTGCTTTTCGAGCCGGTCGCGGTAGATGGCCTCGAAGTTGACCGGCGCCAGCAGCACGGGCGGAAAACCGGCGCGGGTCACCGCATCCGAAATCGTTTCGCGCGCATAGGGGAACAGGATGTTCGGGCAGGCCACGGCGACGATGGGTTCCAGGTCGGCTTCGGGTACGTTGCGGATCTGGAAAATGCCCGCCTGCGCGGCCTCGATCAGGAACTGCACCTTTTCGCCGATCTTGGCGGTGATCGTCAGGGTCAGCACGACACTGTAAACCCCGTCGCCGATTGCTTCTCCGTTGGTCTGCATTTGCAGGTTGACCTCGGCCGCTTCACGCTCGAGGAAACACTGCGGGGCATTCGGCACCTCCAGCGAGAGATCCTTGACGTAGATTTTTTCAATGCTGAAAACGGGGGCGGTGTCTTGCGCTTGTTCGCTCATGATGATCCTGTGCTATGGCCGGTTGAAAGGCCGCATTCTACTCTGCCGCAGATGCTGCCGAGACAGCCGTCCGGCTCAGTCAGCCAACAAGGGATCGAGCTTGCCCTGGCGGTCGAGTTCGTGGAGGTCGTCGCAGCCGCCGACATGGAAGTCGTCGATGAAGATCTGCGGCACGGTGCGCTGGCCGTTCGATCGGGCAAGCATTTCCTCGCGCCGGGCGGGATCGAGGTCTACCCGTACCTTGTCGATTTCGGTAACGCCCTTGCGCTGCAGCAACTGTTCGGCGCGGATGCAGTAGGGACACACGGCGGTGGCGTACATGAGGATTTTGGCCATGCTGTTTCCCCGCCTATTTCTTCACCATGGGCAGGCCGGCTTCGCGCCAGGCATTGACGCCCCCAGTCAGGTTGAACACCTGCTGGAAGCCGGCTTTCTTGAGCGCACCACAGGCCGAGCGGGAGCGGTTGCCGCGTGCGCAGACGACGATGATCGGTTTTTCCTTGAACTTGTCGATCTCGGAGATGTGCTTGGCGAATTGGCCAAGAGCGAGATGGCGCGCATTCTGGATATGGCCGGTTGACCACTCGGCGGTTTCGCGCACATCGACGACGAGTGCGTCCTTGCGGTTGATGAGCAGCGTCGCCTCGTTCACCGAGATGTCGCTGCCCGCACCGTTGAGCATCTGCCACAGCAGCATGCCGCCGCTGACAGCGGCCAGTCCTACCCACATCAAGTTCTGCTGGATGAATTCCATTCCTGTTCCCGTTCAATGAATTGTCAATGCCTGGCGCCGGGCGTGCTGCAAAATACCTCCCGCATCAGGGCAACCAGTTGCAGGGTGCGCTGGTCGGCGACGCGATAGTAAACCCGATTGGCGTCCTTGCGGGTGGCCAGCACGCCTTTGTCGCGCAGGATCGCCAGGTGCTGCGAAATATTGCTTTGCGAGGTGCCCACGGCATCGACAATGTTCTGCACGCAGACTTCGCCGATGCTCACCACGCAGAGTATTTTCAGCCGCAGGGGATGCGACATCGCCTTCAGCGAACGTGCGGCAACTTCGACGTCTTCGTCATGCGCCATCATCTCGGCAATCTTGTTGTCCATGGTTTCTCGCTTTGCGCGGAGTATTGATGAAGCTGCATATTATAGAATACCGATATGTTCGCGCCGGCAATGGTTTCCCTTATCATTGCCGCTCTTTATCTTATCCCCCCCCCGGTATCATGTCCGTTACCCACAAGCTCGTGTTGCTTCGCCACGGCGAATCCGTCTGGAACAAGGAAAACCGGTTTACCGGCTGGACCGATGTCGGCCTCACCGAAAAGGGACTTGCCGAGGCCAGGGCTGCCGGCCAGTTGCTGAAGGCGCAGGGCTTCGATTTCGATATTGCCTATACGTCCGTGCTGCGGCGCGCCATCAAGACCTTGTGGGTCGGACTGGAAGAAATGGACCGCATGTGGTTGCCGATCGTCCATTCCTGGCGGCTCAACGAGCGTCATTACGGCGCCTTGCAGGGACTCAACAAGGCCGAGACGGCCGCGAAATTCGGCGAAGAGCAGGTCAAGATCTGGCGCCGCGCCTACGCTACGCCGCCGCCGGCCCTGGACCAGAACGATCCGCGCTATGAAAGCCAGGATCCGCGCTACGCCAGTCTGGCGCCCGGCCAGTTCCCCACCTCGGAGTGCCTGAAGGATACCGTCGAACGCTTTCTGCCTTACTGGCACGAGACGATTGCTCCGGCGGTCAAATCCGGCCGGCGCGTGCTGGTCGTCGCGCATGGCAACAGCCTGCGCGCCTTGATCAAGTACCTCGACAACATCTCCGATGCCGACATCGTCGGCCTCAACATCCCGACCGGCCAGCCGCTGGTCTATGAATTCGATGCCGACCTCAAGCCCTTGCGCAATTACTACCTGGGCGACCCGGCGGCCATCGCCGCCGCCCAGGCTGCCGTTGCCAATCAGGGCAAAGCGAAGGCTTGATCCGGCTTTTCTTCCTGTTACTGTGGTGTCTGCCCGGGCTTGCCCAGGCGGCTGAGGGGGGGCAGGCGGCGCGCGAAAAGGCTCGCCTCGAAGCCCTGCGCGACCAGCGCGCGGCCCTCGAACGCCAGCTGAAGGTAACCGAAACCTCGCGGGCCGCGGCGGCGGACCAGTTGCGCGACACGGAAATGGCAATTTCCGGCGTCGGCCGCAGACTGCGTTCTCTGACCGAGGAACGTGCCGCGGCGCGCAGCGAACTGAACGAGCGCGAACGCGAACTGAAGCAGATGGAGCGGCAAACCGCTGCGCGCCAGGTGCAGCTGGCACGCCTGCTGCGTCATCAGTTCCGTCCGCAGGAGGCCGATGCCCTGGCGGTGTTGCTGGCTGGCGACGATCCGAATGCCGCACTGCGCGACCGCCATTTCCTGACGCTGTTGTCGCGCGCCCAGGCCGAGTTGATCGCCGGCCTGCGCCAGGACGCCGCGGAAACCCGGCGGCTGGCCGCAGCAGTGCAGCAGCGCGGCGAGAAGCTGGCCGAACTGGTGCAGCGCGAGGAGGGCGAGCGCACTGCCCTGCGTCAGCACCAGAAGGACCGTCAGGCGGTTCTGGACAGGATCTCGGATCAGATCAAGGCGCAGCGCCGCGAGATCACGACGCTCAAGCAAAATGAGGAGCGCCTGGGCAACCTGATCGCCGTCCTGGCGAAGCGCGCGGCCCAGGCCAGGCAGCCGAAAGCCGCGACGCCCGGCCGCAAGGCGGACCCGCCGGCTATTGCGGGAGTCCACGCGAACACGGCGGAACCGCCGCTCACCGGCAGTGCCTTCGCCAAACTGCGCGGCAGGCTGCCGTATCCGACACAGGGAAAAACTACCGGCCGTTTCGGCGCCCGCCGCGACGACGGCCAGACGACCTGGAAGGGCCTGTTCATCCGTGCCGCCGAAGGGGCCGAAGTGCGGGCGGTGGCGGCCGGGGTGGTGGTCTTTGCCGACTGGCTGCGCGGTTACGGCAACCTGCTCATCATCGACCATGACGACGACTTCCTCTCCGTCTATGGCAACAACCAGTCCATCCTGGCCGATGTCGGCCAAAAAGTCGGCGCCGGCAGGACGGTGGCCACCGTCGGCGCCAGCGGAGGACAGCCGGAATCAGGTTTATACTTTGAGCTCAGACATCAAGGTCGGGCATTCGATCCGGCCAAGTGGTTGGGCGGGTTGGGCGCTCCGCATTAGCGTCCCGGTTTCGTCCCGGTTCCCCCAGAAGAGGTTTCCATGCGCCGCAAATTCCAGCAAATCGGCCTCATCCTCGTCGGCCTCGTCGCCGGTGTGATGTTGAGCCTCAACTTTTCGGCCGTCGCCCAGAAGGGCGGCACGGCGCCGCTGCCGGTCGAAGAACTGCGCAACTTCGCCGATGTCTTCAATGCCATCAAGCAGGGCTACGTCGAACCGGTCGAGGACAAGCAACTCATCACCCATGCGATCAGCGGCATGCTGTCGAATCTCGACCCGCATTCCAGCTACCTCGATGCCGATGCCTTCAAGGATCTGCAGGTTTCCACGCAGGGCGAATTCGGCGGGCTGGGCATCGAAGTCGGCATGGAGGACGGCCTCGTCAAGGTCGTCTCGCCCATCGAGGACACGCCGGCGTGGCGGGCCGGCATCAAGGCAGGCGACTTGATCTTCAAGCTTGACGATACGCCGGTGAAGGGCATGACGCTCAGCGAAGCTGTCAAGAAAATGCGCGGCAAGCCGAAGACCTCGATCAGGCTCTCGATTCTGCGCAAGGGCGAGGGCAAGCCGCTCGAATTCACCATCGAACGCGACAAGATCAAGGTGCAGAGCGTCAAGTCGAAACTGGTCGAACCGGGCTACGGCTACCTGCGCGTGACCCAGTTCCAGGAAGAAACCGCCCCCGACGTGGTCAAGCACCTCGACAAGCTGTTCAAGGGGGAGGACGGCAAGAAAGGCGCCGACCTGAAGGGTCTCGTGCTCGACCTGCGCAATGACCCGGGCGGCCTGCTGCATGGCGCAATCGGCGTTTCCGCGGCCTTCCTGCCGGCCAACAGCGTGGTGGTGACCACCGACGGCCGCGTGCCCGACGCCAAGCGCCGCTATCTGGCCGCCAGCGAGGACTACCTGCGCAGCGACAGCCGCGAGGACTTCATCAAGAAACTGCCCGAGGGCGCACGCACCGTGCCGCTGATCGTGCTGGTCAATGGCGGTTCCGCATCGGCTTCAGAAATCGTTGCCGGCGCCCTGCAGGATCACAAGCGTGCCGTGGTGATGGGCACGCAGACCTTCGGCAAGGGTTCGGTGCAGACGGTGATGCCACTGTCCTCGAAGACCGCCATCAAGCTCACCACGGCGCGCTACTACACGCCGAAGGGCAATTCCATCCAGGCCAAGGGCATCACCCCCGACATCATCGTCGAGGAAAGCGCCAATGGCGGTTCGCGCGAGCGCGTGCGCGAGGCCGACCTGGATCGCCATCTGGCCAACGACAAGGATGGCGACAAGGGCCCGGCGCCGAAGAAGAGCGACAGGTCGGCGAAGCCGCAGGAAAAGGGCAAGGACAAGGATGAAAAAGGGGGCAAGGACGAAAGTCACGCCGCCCCCTTCGAGCCTGCGTCGCCGAGCGATTATCAATTGACCCAGGCCATCAATTTGCTCAAGGCGCTGCAAGCCATCAAGAAATGAACGCCATCCCCCCAGCCCCCTGCCGGACGGACTGATGAACCCCGAGCGTGCCCGTCTGTTGCGTGACCACGAGCGCGGCCTGCACCGGCCGCATGCCCTGGCGCCCCAGACAGGCACCCGCAAGCACCGCGAGATTCGTTTCTGCAAGCTGAAGAATTGCCAGATCGCCGACGCGACCGCGGCGCTCTCCGCGCTGCCGGATCTCGAGGTGGCGCCCGGCGCCCTGCCGAACGGCATTGCCGTTTGGTACGAAATCACCGACTACAGCATGGAAGCCCTCGAGGCGCTGCTGGTCGAGCAGGGCTTCCACCTGGAAAACACCCTCTACTGCAAGCTGATCCGCGCGCTGGTGTATTTCACCGAGGAAACCCAGCGGCGCAACCTTGGCCAGCCCGAACGCCTCATCAAGAAGTCGCACGAGGTCTATTCGAAGGCGTGGGAGCACCACCCGCACGGGGACCACGACGACACGCCTCCCGAATTGCGGGAATACAAGTGACCGATGACGAGTTGCTGCGCTACTCGCGCCACATCCTGCTGCCGCAGGTGGGCATCGAGGGGCAGGAAAGGCTGCGCAGCGCCCGGGCGCTGATCGTCGGCGCCGGCGGCCTGGGCTCGCCGGCCGCCCTGTTCCTGGCTTCGGCCGGCGTCGGCACGCTGGCGCTTGCCGACGCCGACGTGGTCGACCTGACCAACCTGCAGCGCCAGATTCTCCATCGCACCGATGCCATCGGCCAGCCCAAGGTGGCATCCGGCGCCGCCACCCTCGCCGCCATCAACTCCGACTGCCGGGTGATCCCCTTGCAGGAGCGTCTGGCCGGGGAACGGCTGGCTGCGGAGGTTGCCGCCGCCGCTGTGG